>USDK01000013.1 GCA_900553355.1 uncultured Lachnospiraceae bacterium | reverse complement strand
ATATTTTTTTCACTGTCTACTTGACGGGGAGCACACCAAAAAAGTGTACGTCCCCTATTGACATCTCCACTCGCCTGAGATATACTTTGAAAGTCAAAATAATTGAAAACCAAATCAATATAGGGGAATACTTATGACAGGAATCATATGTGGGACGGGGTCTTATGTTCCGCCCTATTCAATGGACAACAATGATATTGCGAAGCTGGTAGAGACCAGTGATGAGTGGATCCGGGAGAGGACTGGCGTGGTAAGGCGCCACATTATCGAGGAGGAGACGACAGTGTCGATGGCGGCTGAGGCCGGACGCCGGGCGATTGCAGATGCAGGGCTCCAGCCGGAGGATATCGATCTGATCCTGGTATCGACTATTTCTTCAAATGTGATCCTTCCGTGTGCGGCCTGTGAGGTGCAGAAGATCCTGGGCGCGGATAACGCCACCTGTTTTGATCTGAATGCGGCCTGTACGGGATTTCTGCTGGGATACAATACGGCTGTGGCCTACCTGGCAAGCGGAGTGTACCAGACGGCGCTGGTGATCGGAAGCGAAAGCCTTTCCAATCTGACCAACTGGAGCGACCGGGGCACCTGCATCCTGTTTGGAGACGGAGCCGGAGCTGCGGTGATCCGGGCAGGAGAAGGAAGACATTACCTTCCGGTTACACATTCCAAAGGAAAGAAGGGCGAGGCTCTGACCTGCAAAAACCGGCATGACCACAATGGCCTGACGAAAAAAATGGATTCGATGCATATGACAGATCCGGAATATTCCATGCAGATGGACGGCCAGGCAGTGTTTAAATTTGCAGTAAGAAGCGTGCCGCAGGCAGTGGAAGAAGTGCTGGAGAAAAACCAGGTGGCCCAGGAAGACATTTCCTGCTATGTTCTTCACCAGGCAAATAAACGGATCGTAGAAGCGGTGGCAAAGCGGCTTTCGGAGCCGATTGAAAAATTCCCGATGAACCTTCAGGAATATGGAAATACTTCTTCCGCCAGCATTCCGATCCTTCTGGATGAACTGAAGAGAGAGGGAAAACTTGAAAAAGGCAAGAAGATTGTACTGGCAGGCTTTGGCGCAGGCTTAAGCTGGGGCGCATCCATCCTGGACTGGGAATAAGCTGCAAAGACGCAGTTTATCAATAAAAATGAAAACCAAAGTATGAATGAAAGAGGAGACAAGACCATGTTAGAGAGAATCAAAGAATTAGTAGCTGAGAACTTAGGAGTAGACGCAGAAAGCATTACAGAGGAATCTTCCTTCAAAGAAGACCTGGGAGCAGATTCCCTGGATCTGTTTGAGCTTGTTATGGCTCTGGAAGAAGAATATGACATCGAGATCCCGACAGAGGATCTGGAAAAGATTGCAACTGTAGGCGACGTAATTTCCTATATTGAGTCTCACAAAGAATAATCAGAAACTGGAAAACTTACAAAGAATGAAAAGCGGGGTTTGAAAGATGAAGACAGAAGTAACGAAATTATTAGGAATCGAATATCCAATCATTCAGGGAGGTATGGCCTGGGTGGCAGAATACCATCTGGCAGCAGCTGTATCAGAGGCCGGGGGCCTTGGACTGATCGGCGCAGCCAGCGCACCGGCTGACTGGGTGAGAGATCAGATCCGCGAGGCAAAGAAGCTGACAGATAAGCCATTTGGTGTCAACATTATGCTGATGAGTCCATATGCGGATGAAGTGGCAAAGGTCGTAGCAGAAGAAGGCGTAAAAGTCGTAACGACCGGTGCAGGAAATCCGGAAAAATACATGGCGATGTGGAAGGAAGCTGGCGTAAAGGTGATTCCGGTCGTTGCTTCTGTCGCCCTGGCAAAACGTATGGAGCGCTGCGGAGCTGACGCACTGGTAGCAGAGGGAAGCGAAGCAGGCGGACATATCGGCGAGAATACCACCATGGTACTGGTTCCGCAGGTGGTAGATGCAGTAAACATCCCGGTCATCGCCGCAGGCGGTATCGCAGACGGCCGTGGAATCGCGGCAGCATTTATGCTGGGCGCAAAAGGCGTACAGATGGGAACTCATTTCGTAGTAACAGACGAGTCCCAGGTACACGAAAATTACAAAGAGAGAATTATCAAGGCGAAGGACATTGATTCCCGTGTAACAGGAAGAACCACCGGACATCCGGTCAGAGCCCTCCGCAATGATATGACCAAGAAATACTTAGAATTAGAAAATAACGGTGCAAGCTTCGAGGAACTGGAAAAGCTCACACTTGGCGGATTAAGAAGAGCTGTCGTAGACGGTGATGTAAAGAACGGAAGTGTGATGGCAGGACAGATCGCTGGTATGGTAAAGGAAAGAATGTCCTGTAAGGATCTGATCCAGAAGCTGGTAAAAGAGACAGATGCACTGATCAAAGGGGCAGGTTTTTATGAGTAAGATTGCATTTATCTATCCCGGACAGGGAGCACAGAAAGCAGGCATGGGCGCAGATTTCTATGAAAACTGTGCTTCGGCAAGAGAGCTTTTCGACCAGGCCGGTGAGGCGCTGGGGCTGGATATGAAGGCTCTGTGCTTTGAAGAAAATGATAAGCTTGACCTGACCGAATATACACAGGCAGCGCTGGTGACCACCACGCTTGCCATGACAAGAGTCGTAGAAGAACACGGGATCCATGCGGATATGACGGCAGGCCTAAGCCTGGGAGAATATTCCGCCATCGCTGCAGCGGGCGGAATGGAGGAGCTGGACGCCATCCGACTGGTGAGAAAACGTGGAATCCTGATGCAGAATACTGTTCCGGCAGGAGAAGGCGCTATGTGTGCAGTTATGGCCATGGATGCGGCAAAGATCGAGGAGGTCATTGAGCCCATTGATGGAGTCACCATTGCCAACTATAACTGCCCGGGACAGATCGTGATTACCGGAAAGACAGAGGCTGTAGAAGAGGCGGCCGAAGCTCTGAAGGAAGCGGGTGCAAAAAGAACGGTGATGCTCAACGTCAGCGGCCCTTTCCATTCACCGATGCTGGCCCCGGCAGGGGAAGAACTGATGAAGGAGCTTGAGACGACCACCTTAAGCGAACTGAAGATTCCATATGTGACAAATGTGACAACAGAGATTATTTCAGATATCAGCCGTACCAAGGAGCTTTTAAAAGAACAGGTAAGTTCACCGGTGCGCTGGATGCAGAGCATGGAAGTAATGATCGCAGACGGTGTGGATACCTTCATCGAGATCGGCCCGGGAAGGACTCTGGCCGGATTTATGAAGAAGATCAACAGAGAAGTAAAGGTTTATAATATAGCAGCTCTTTCCGATATCGAGAAGGTGGCTGCGGAAATGGAGGCCTCATGTTAACAGGAAAAGTAGCGCTGGTGACCGGCGCATCCAGAGGAATCGGAAAAGCCATCGCATGTAAGCTGGCAAAAGAAGGAGCAAAAGTAATCATCAACTACAATGGCTCCAAAGAAAAGGCTGAAGCAGTAAAAAGCCAGATCGAGGCAGAAGGCGGCCAGGCAGAGGTTTATCAGTGCGACGTCTCCGACTATGCGGCCTGTGAAGCATTGATCCAGACCGTTATCAAGGAGCACGGAAGCCTGGACATTCTGGTGAACAATGCCGGGATCACCAGGGACGGCCTGTTGATGAAGATGTCGGAGGAGGATTTTGACCGCGTGCTGGACACCAATCTGAAGGGAACATTCAACACCATCCGCTTTGCCTCCAGACAGATGCTGAAGCAAAGAAGCGGACGGATCATCAACATGTCTTCCGTTGTGGGTGTCAGCGGAAATGCAGGGCAGGCCAATTACGCAGCCTCCAAGGCAGGTGTGATCGGCCTTACAAAAGCAACAGCAAGAGAACTGGCCTCCCGTGGAATCACGGTCAATGCCATTGCGCCGGGATTCATCGAGACAGATATGACAGAAGTACTTTCAGATAAGGTAAAAGAAGCCTCCGAGGCACAGATTCCGTTAGGACACTTCGGAAAACCAGAGGATGTGGCAAATGCCGCGGCATTCCTTGCATCCGAAGAAGCCGCATACATCACCGGCCAGGTCCTGCATGTAGACGGAGGCATGGTCATGTAATGAGGCCTGTGGCAGGTCAATTTGAAACTCTAGATTGATGAAAGGATAGTTTCTATGAAAAGAAGAGTGGTAGTGACAGGACTTGGAGCTGTGACTCCCATCGGCAATACGGTGGATGAGTTCTGGAGCAGTATCAGGGAAGGAAAGGTCGGAATCGGAGAGATCACCAAATTCGATACGACAGACTATAAAGTAAAGATTGCCGCAGAAGTCAAAGGATTTGTGGCAAAGGAACGAATGGATTTCAAAGCCTCCAGGCGTATGGAGCCCTTTTCACAGTATGCTGTGGCAGCGGCAAAGGAGGCCTACGAAGACGCAGGGCTTGACATTTCCAAAGAAGATCCGTACCGTGCAGGCGTGATCATCGGTTCGGGAATCGGAAGCCTTCAGGAAGTAGAGAAAGAATATGAGAAGATTCAGACCAAAGGACCGTCCAAAGTAAATCCTCTGATGGTGCCTCTGATGATCTCCAACATGGCGGCAGGAAATGTATCTATCCAGCTTGGTTTTAAGGGAAAATGTACCAATGTTGTGACTGCCTGTGCGACGGGAACCAACTGTATCGGTGATGCTTTAAGAGCAATCCAGTATGGAGATGCGGACATTATTGCGGCCGGTGGAACGGAAAGCTGTATCTGCCCGACAGGTGTGGCAGGCTTTACCAGCCTGACAGCCCTTTCTACGTCCACAGATCCTATGCGTGCGTCTATCCCGTTTGACAAAGACAGGAACGGCTTTGTCCTGGGCGAGGGAGCCGGCGTGGTGATCCTGGAAGAGCTGGAGCATGCAAAGGCAAGAGGAGCAAAGATTTACGCAGAGCTTGTAGGATACGGTGCGACCGGAGATGCTTATCATATCACTTCTCCGGTGGAAGACGGAAGCGGCGCGGCCAAGGCCATGGAGCTTGCCATGAAAGAGGGCGGCATCGAACCTTCGCAGGTAGATTATATCAACGCACACGGAACCAGCACACATCACAACGACCTGTTTGAGACCAGAGCTATCAAACTGGCTCTTGGCGATGCAGCAAAAAATGTGGTCATCAATTCGACCAAGTCTATGATCGGCCATCTTCTTGGAGCAGCCGGCGGCGTAGAATTCATCACCTGTGTCAAGACGATTCAGGACGGATTTATTCACCAGACCATGGGCACGAAGGAGACCGATGAGGAGTGCGACCTTAATTATGCGGTCGGTGCACCGGTGGAAAAGGATGTGAACTATGTGCTGACCAACTCCCTGGGATTTGGCGGACATAATGCCACACTGCTGCTGAAGAAATATGAAGGGTAGAAAGGATCTGAAAGCTATGGAATTTGAAAATCTGATTACGTTGATCAATGCCGTTTCAGATTCAACTCTGACCGGATTGAAATATGAAGAAAACGGTGTAAAAATACAGCTGACGAAAAAAGAGGGAAAGGTGAAGGTGATTGCAGCTCCTGCAGCGGCACCGGCAGCTCTGCCGGTACCGGCGGCAGCCATCCAGCCGGCCGCAGTCGCACCGGCAGCCGTTCAGCCAGAAGCGTCCGCAGACGAAGCGGCTGATAAGCCGGGAAATATTGTGAAATCTCCGTTGGTGGGAACCTTTTACGCAGCCCCGGCAGAGGACGCAGATCCTTTTGTGGCTGTGGGAGATACGGTAAAAAAAGGCCAGACGCTGGCAATTGTAGAGGCTATGAAGCTGATGAACGAGATTGAAAGTGATTTTGATGGAAAAATCGCGGAAGTTCTGGTGGAAAACGGACAGCCGGTAGAATACGGACAGCCGTTGTTCCGCATTGTCTAGGAGGAAGCTATGAATCATTTGGATATCAATCAGATCAAAGAAATCATCCCTCACCGCCATCCGTTCCTGCTTATTGACTATATCGAAGATTATGAGCCGGGACAGTATGCGGTCGGGTATAAATGTGTGTCTTACCGGGAAGAGTTTTTTGCCGGACATTTTCCACAGGAGCCGGTAATGCCAGGCGTCCTGACAGTGGAAGCACTGGCCCAGGTAGGCGCGGTGGCAATTTTGAGCGTAGAAGAAAACCGTGGCAAGATCGCATATTTCGGCGGTATTAATAAATGTAAGTTTAAAGGAAAGATCGTACCGGGTGATAAAGTGCGCCTGGAGACAAAGATTATCAAGCAGAAAGGCCCTGTGGGTGTGGGCGAGGCGATCGCAAGCGTAGACGGAAAGACAGTGGTCAGCGCAGAACTGACCTTTATGATCGGGTAGGTGAACAGGAATGATTAAGAAAGTATTGATCGCGAACCGCGGCGAGATCGCGGTCCGTATCATCCGGGCATGCCGGGAGATGGGGATTGAGACTGTAGCCGTTTATTCAGAGGCGGATAAGGAAGCACTCCACACCAAGCTTGCAGATGAGGCCATCTGTATCGGACCGGCGCCGTCTTCTGAGAGCTATCTGAGTATGGACCGTATCATCAGCGCCACGATCGTAAGCGGAGCAGACGCGATCCATCCGGGGTTTGGTTTTTTATCAGAAAACAGTAAATTTGCAGAGCTGTGTGAGCAGTGTAATATTACTTTTATCGGGCCAAATTCTAAGGTCATTGCCAGCCTGGGAAACAAGCAGGAGGCAAGAAATACCATGATCGCAGCCGGTGTTCCGGTTATTCCGGGAAGTAAAGACCCTATCTATGATGCCGAGACGGGAGCTAAAGTGGCTGCCGAGATCGGATATCCGGTCATCATCAAGGCAGCCCTTGGCGGAGGCGGAAAAGGCATGCGGGTAGCAGAAACGCCAGAGGAGTTTGCAAAAAGCTTCCAGACCGCCCAGAAGGAAAGCCAGATGGCTTTTGGCGACAATACCATGTACATTGAACATTTTGTGCAGCGTCCAAGGCATATAGAATTTCAGATTCTTGCGGATAAATATGGCAACGTGATCCATCTGGGAGAACGGGACTGCTCAGTCCAGAGAAATCATCAGAAAATGATCGAAGAATCTCCGTCTCCTGCCCTTGATGAAGAACTGCGGCAGAAAATGGGAGAGGCGGCCGTCAAAGCGGCAAAGGCATCCCATTATGAAAATGCAGGAACCATTGAATTTCTGCTGGAGAAAAATGGAAACTTCTATTTTATGGAGATGAATACCAGGATCCAGGTAGAACATCCGGTGACAGAGTGGGTGACTGGCATCGACCTGGTGAAGGAGCAGATTCGGATCGCATCCGGAGAGAAACTTTCCTATACCCAGGAAGACGTACACCTGTCCGGCCATGCCATCGAGTGCCGTATCAACGCAGAGAATCCAGAGAAAGGTTTTCGTCCCTCCCCTGGAACCATCACAGACATGTATCTGCCGGGCGGCAAGGGGATCCGTATTGATTCTGCTATCTACAGCGGCTATACGATCCCGCCTTACTATGATTCCATGGTGGCGAAACTGATCGTATGGGCTAAGAACCGCAAGGAGGCCATCCGGAAAATGCAGAGCGCTCTGGGAGAGGTGATCATCGAAGGCATTGATACCAACGTAGATTACCAGTATGAGATCCTGAATCATCCGGATTACCGCTCTGGAAATATTGATATTGAGTTTATTGAAAGATTATAGATTGAAGGATAGAAGGTGAAGTCCTATGAAGCTAGACAATATGTTTAAAAAGACCAGATTATCATCTGCCAGAAAATCATATATCGCGCTGAACCATTCCCATCCGGAGGTGCCGGAGGGACTGCTGCGCAAGTGCAACAAGTGCGGCGGCGCCATCATCGCCGAGGATGTCAAAAAGGGATACTATATCTGTCCGAAATGCGGCGGATATTTCCGTGTCCATGCCTACCGCCGGATTGAAATGGTAGGGGACGAAGGAACCTTTGAGGAATGGGATAAAGGGCTGACCACCAGGAATCCTCTGCATTATAAGGGATATGAAGAAAAGATTGCCCATCTTCAGGAGAAAACAGGTCTGAAAGAGGCCGTCGTTACTGGAAAAGTCAAGATCCAGGGACAGGAAACGGTGATCGGCGTCTGTGACGGACGTTTCATGATGGCCAGTATGGGAGAGGTGGTCGGAGAAAAGATTACCCGTGCCATTGAGCGTGCCACCGAAGAGAGGCTGCCGGTTATTCTGTTTACCTGCTCCGGAGGAGCCAGAATGCAGGAAGGGATTGTCTCTCTGATGCAGATGGCAAAGACTTCGGCGGCATTAAAACGCCATAGTGATGCAGGGCTTCTCTATGTGACGGTGCTGACTGATCCGACGACCGGAGGCGTGACCGCAAGCTTTGCCATGCTGGGAGATATCATCCTGGCAGAGCCGGGAGCTCTGATTGGTTTTGCAGGGCCCAGAGTCATTGAACAGACCATCGGGCAGAAATTGCCAAAAGGGTTCCAGAGGGCAGAGTTCCTGGTGGAACATGGTTTTGTAGACGCCATTGTGGAACGTCCCAAGCTTCGGGAAACCTTGGGTGAAATTCTGAGGATGCACAGCCGGGAAGGAAGTGCCATAAGGGAAATGGAAGACGCAGAAGGTACCTGCGAGAGTCCTGAGGGTCTTCACCTCCATAACCAGGTGGCGGACGCCTGGGACCGGGTACAGATCTCAAGAATGAAGGACCGGCCGGTGGGAAGCGACTATATCCATGCGTTATTTACGGATTTCATGGAACTTCACGGAGACCGTTATTATAAAGATGACCGGGCCATCATCGGCGGAATCGCATATTTTCATGGGATGCCGGTGACGGTGATCGCTCAGGAAAAAGGAACCAACACCAAGGAAAACATTGAGCATAACTTTGGAATGCCTTCTCCGGACGGATACCGGAAAGCGCTTCGCTTGATGAAGCAGGCAGAAAAATTTGGCCGTCCGGTCATCTGTTTTGTAGATACGCCGGGAGCGTTCTGCGGACTGGAAGCGGAAGAAAGAGGACAGGGCGAGGCGATTGCCAGAAATCTTTATGAGATGTCCGGACTTAAGGTGCCGGTTCTGTCTGTCGTCATCGGAGAAGGAGGCAGCGGCGGCGCCCTTGCCATGGCTGTGGCCGACGAGGTCTGGATGCTGGAAAACTCTATTTACTCCATTCTGTCTCCGGAAGGCTTTGCCAGCATTCTCTGGAAGGACAGCAGTAAAGCCAAAGAGGCTGCAGGAGTGATGAAGCTGACGGCAGGAGACCTGTATGAGCTTGGTATTGTGGAGCATGTGTTCCTGGAGCCGGGACATTATACGGTGCAGAATCTGAAAGAAGTCACCAGAGAAATGGATGAAAAGATCCGCGGATTTATCACGCATTACGGAAAAATGTCTGCGGATGAACTGACGGAACACAGGTATCAGAGATTCCGCCGGATGTAATCAGCCGGGGAGGATAGGAGATAGATTCATGGATAGAAAACCATTGAAGATAGGAAACATAGAGGCAAAGGTTCCGGTTATTCAGGGCGGCATGGGGGTTGGCATCAGCCTTGGCGGCCTGGCCGGGGCAGTTGCAAAGGAGGGCGGCATAGGGATTATCTCTGCCGCCCAGATTGGTTTCCGGGATCCGGATTTTGACCGGGATCCCAAGGCGGCAAACCTAAGGGCTGTCAGAACGGAGTATGAGAAGGCAAGGGCCATTTCCCCGGACGGTATCATTGGATTTAATCTGATGGTAGCGATGCGCGGATATGAGGATTATGTAAAAGCCGTTATCGACGCCGGCGCTGATCTGATCATTTCCGGGGCAGGACTTCCGACAGATCTGCCTAAATTTGCGGAGGGATCGGATATCAAGCTTGCGCCCATTGTGTCTACCGCCAAATCTGCGTCAGTGATCCTTAAGTACTGGGACCGGAAATATAAAAGGATCCCGGATCTTCTGGTCATTGAAGGACCGAAGGCCGGCGGACATCTGGGGTTTCATCTGGAGGAACTGAAAACCTATCAGGGACAGGCGGATGATTCCTATGATGAAGAAGTAAAACAGATCCTTGGCCTGGTTAAAAAGTATGAAGAGCGTTATGGAAAACAGATTCCCACGGCGTTGGCCGGCGGGATCTGTGACAGAGAACAGGCAGATCATGCATTTTCCCTGGGGGTAGATGCTGTTCAGGTGGCGACCAGATTTGTCACAACAGAGGAATGTGATGCAGATATCCGCTATAAAGAAGCATACATTCAGGCAGATGAGAAGGATATTATGATCGTGAAAAGTCCGGTGGGAATGCCGGGGCGGGCGATCCGGAATACATTTATCGAACGGGTCATGGCAGGGGAAAAGATCCCTCACTCCCCTTGCCATGGTTGTCTTCACAAATGTAATCCTGCGGAAATCCCGTATTGTATCACCGATGCCCTGATCCATGCGGCAAAGGGAGAGCTGGACGAGGCGCTTTTGTTCTGCGGTGCCTGTGCGTACCGGGCAAAGCGGATCGAGACGGTAAAGGAAGTTATTGACTCTCTGGTATAGAGAGTTGGTTTACAGAGAGTTGATTTACGACGGATGAGAAGCGTATAATGGAAGCAAAGATGAAAGAGGCAATAGAAGATGAAAAATGCGTATGAATTGATCAACCATACTCTGGTGAAGCTGATCAATGAGATCTGGGAGCTGGAGGAAAAGGCGATCATTACAGAGGAGTTTAAAGACCTTTCCAATAATGATATGCATGTGATCGAGGCCATCGGTCTGGGAGAAGGAAACAATATGTCCTCCATTGCAAAGAAACTGAATATTACGATGGGCTCTCTTACTACTGCCATGAATAGTCTGGTCAACAAAAAATATGTAGAGCGCAGGAGAAGCGAAGAAGACCGCAGAGTCGTGTTTGTAAAGCTGACAAAGAAGGGGGTAAAAGCCTACCATCATCACGAGGATTATCACCGGCAGATGACCCAGGCGATCCTGGATAAGCTGGATGAAGACGAGCTGCCGGTTCTGTTAAAGACGCTGGATGCGCTGGAAGAATTCTTCACCGGATACAGCCAGAAGGAGGGATAAGGATGTATGAGGAAGAAATCAAGAAGCTAAGAAAAATCGTTGACGACAGTAAAAACATCGTGTTTTTCGGAGGAGCAGGCGTCTCCACAGAGAGCGGGATCCCGGATTTTCGAAGTGAAGACGGTCTGTACCGGCAGAAATACCGTTATCCTCCGGAACAGATCATCAGCCATACATTTTTTGTACAGCACCCAGAAGAGTTTTTTGAATTTTACCGGGATAAGATGATGATCCTGGATGCCAGCCCCAATAAGGCACACAAGAAACTGGCGCAGCTGGAGCAGGAGGGGAAACTGACTGCTGTTATTACCCAGAACATCGACGGATTGCACCAGGCGGCAGGGAGCAGAAATGTGCTGGAGCTTCACGGCAGTATCCACCGTAATTATTGTCAGAAATGTGGAAAATTTTATGACGCATCCTATGTAAAAAATACAAAAGGCGTTCCGCATTGTGAATGCGGCGGCATCATTAAACCAGATGTGGTCCTCTACGAAGAAGGGCTGGATTCAGATGTGATCCGGAAAAGCGTGCAGGCCATTGCTGCTGCGGATACTCTGATCATCGGTGGGACTTCCCTGGTAGTCTATCCGGCCGCCAGCTTTATCGATTACTTTCGCGGCCGCCATCTGGTGGTTATCAATAAAAGCGCCACCGCAAAAGAAGTCGGAGCAGAGCTGACCATCGCCGCACCGATCGGAGAAGTACTGGGAGCAGTGTAGTGAACGGGCAGTGAACGGGGACGTACACTTTTTGCAAAAGTGTACGTCCCCGTTTGTAGTTGTCGGTGTCCCCAAGCGCGCTTTGCCCTGTCCCCATCTGCATTTTCCGCTGCCATGGAAACTAATGTGACTTTATCACGGATAAAAACAGAAGGTTTGCTATAATATAATCATCACATAATCGTTGATAGATAAGGTATTTTATAAATCGTAATTTAGGAGGGAACAGGTAATGAAGTTATTTTCAAAAGCACCAGAGAAATTAATTCAGGAGTATATTGAAGAGGCAAAGAAAAGAGAGGGAAGTATTATTCTGGATGTGCGGACTCCTGAAGAGTATGCAGACGGGCATGTGGAAGGAAGCATTAATCTTCCGCTGCATGAGATGAAGAAGATTGGGACGGTGATTCCGGATCAGTCGGCACCTGTTTATGTGTACTGCCTCAGTGGGGCAAGGAGCCGGCGCTCGGCAGCGCTCATGAGCCATATGGGCTATACAGATGTAACCGATATGGGCGGCCTTATGGAACAGGAGGTACCGCTGGTCAAATAGGCCGCCCCGGCTATTCTTTAATCTTCGAAGGGGCGGATCCGGTAGGTTACGCCAAGATTCTGGCAGATCTGGCGGCACTGTTCCTCCTCTTCGGAAGTGAGTGTAGTGGAAACCGTGGTCAGAACCACATTTGGCACGTATTTTTTGCTGCTTTTTGCAAATTCCAGCATGGCATCATGTGATGCTTCCCCGAATTTTGGCCGGACAATCTGAAGATATTTCTCCGGGTCCGGTGTATTCAGACTGATGGACAGGGTGTCGATCAGCCCTTCAAAGGATGGGGTGATGTCCCGGCCGTGGATCAGATTTCCCAGACCGTTGGTGTTGATCCGGACAGGTTTCTGATAATGGTCTTTGACAAAACGGGCTGTTTTCAGCAGGACGTCTAATGCTTCTGTGGGTTCGCCAAATCCGCAGAAGACGACTTCCTTATATCTGTCCATATCAAATTTTTCAAATTCCTCCGTGACTTCCTCGAAGGAGGGCTCATGCTCAAGCCACAGAGAATCCGAGGTCCCCATGTCCTGACGGTTCTGCCGCAGACAGAAGGTGCAGGAACAGGGACAGCGGTTTGTCAGATTCACATAAAGATTGTCGTGTAGTTCATATAAAATCGTCATTGCTGTATGTTTCATCGGAAAGACTCCCTTCTTTTCCTTATCATACAGCTCTTCTGGCTTTCTTCAAATATCCAGTTTCGAACTTATAGAGCATACCAGTTGGCACCTGCCATAAACGAAACTATCGATGGAAAATCTGAATACTGCGCTCTAATATTCCTTTCATATAGGCAATGGCCGTACCGTAATTGGTGATAGGGATTCCGGCATCCTGGGCACAGCGGATCCGATATTTCATTTCTCTTTCATTTAACATACAGCCGCCGCAGTGGATGAGCATCCGGAAGCGGTCGAGCCGGGCCGGGAATTCTGTTCCACTGGTAAACTCAAAATTCAGCTGTTTACCAGTGTGTTCCCGAATCCATCGGGGCAGCTTGACAGTGCCGATGTCGTCACACTGACGATGGTGGGTACAGCCCTCTGAAATCAGTACCGTGTCGCCGTCTGCAAGCTCATCCACTGTACGTGCGCCGTTTACAAGGATGTCGAGATTCCCTTTATAACGTGCAAACAGGATGGAAAAAGAGGTCAGTGGGATATCGTCTGGTGTGTCAGCGGAAACTTTGGCAAACACCTGGCTGTCTGTGATGACAAGAGACGGCTTGCGTCCCAGCGTCTGCAGCACATGCTTCAGATCATTTTCCTTGACGACCACAGAGACTGCGTCAGAGTCCAGAATGTCACGGATGGTCTGTTGCTGAGGGAGGATCAGGCGGCCTTTTGGCGCAGCTTTGTCGATGGGAACCACGAGGACTACAAAGTCGGAAGGATGGATTAGATCACCGACAATGGGCCGGGCAGGTTCTTCTTCTGGCGTCAGTGATGCGATGCGCTCTTTGAACTGGTAAATATTTGCATCCATACTGTCAGAGACCGAAGCACTGACCCAAAGAGTAGAAGAAGGATCCACCTGATAATCCGTTTCCATCTTTGAAATTACAGAATCCTTTTCCTGAACAAGATCAGCCTTGTTTAATGCAATGAGATAGGGAATCTCCTTGGCCCGGATTCGTTCCAGGATCCGGGCATCTTCCTGTGTCATGCCGATTGTTCCGTCAATCACCAGAACTGCAATATCCGTCTTGTTCAGCATCTGATAGGCCTTCTGGATCCGGAGCGTCCCCAATTCCCCCTCATCATCCAGGCCAGGCGTGTCGATGACGACGACAGGCCCCAGTGGAAGCAGTTCCATTGACTTCAAAACCGGGTCCGTAGTCGTACCCTTCACATCCGAGACAATCGCAAGACTCTGGCCGGTCATGGCATTGATCAGGCTCGACTTCCCCGCATTACGCTTTCCGAAAATACCAATATGAGTCCGCTCAGAAGAAGGCGTAGAATTTAAGCTCATGTAAAGAACCTCCTTGTGGATAAAATGTTGATAGTGTGGATAACTTTTGATTGGGGACGGGGGATTTCCGGAAATCCCCCGTCCCCAATCAATTAAAAGCGAAAGTCTCTTCTATTGTTTTCGCGGATAAGTCGTAAGTTTTCCACAACGACTGCCCGTGCTTTTTCGTTTGGCACGTTCAGGACTTCTTTGTCGATCAGCTTATCGCCGATAGCTTTGGTCTCGGGTGAGGCGTAGTCCATCAGGTATTCTTCCAGGGTCATCAGGGCGTTGGGATGGCAGCAGTTCTGGATCTGGCCGCTCTTGCACAGGGACATGAAACGGTCGCCGGTGCGTCCTTCCCGGTAGCATGCGGTGCAAAAACTAGGGATATAGTTCATTTCCATGAGCCAGCGTACGACTTCATCCAGGGTACGGGTGTCGATGACGTCAAACTGTTCGGAGCATTCATCTTCCGGCTCCGGCTCACAGTAACCGCCTACGCTTGTGCGGGAGCCGCCGCTGATCTGTGAGATACCCAGGTGAAGGGCGCGCTCGCGGACTTTCTGATTTTCTCTTGTAGAAATGATCATGCCGGTATAGGGGACAGCAATCCGGATACAGGCAATAATCTTGGTAAAGGTATCGTCGTCGATGCCGTTCTTGAATTCGCTGGCATCAATATCGTCGGCGTCCCTGAGCCTTGGCACGCTGATGGTATGAGGGCCGACTCCGAAAGCAGCCTCCAGATGCTCGGCGTGCATCAGAAGTCCGGCAAACTCATAGCGGTATTTGTCCAGCCCGAACAGAACGCCTAAGCCGACATCATCGATGCCGCCTTCCATTGCCCGGTCCATTGCCTCGGTGTGGTAATCATAGTTGTGCTTCGGACCGGTAGGATGAAGCTCCAGATAGCTTTCTTTATGATAGGTTTCCTGGAACAGGATATAAGTTCCGATGCCGGCTTCCTTCAGAAGACGATAATCATCCACGGTGGTGGCGGCGATATTGATATTTACCCGGCGGATCGCGCCGTTCTTATGCTTGATGCTGTAAATCGTGTTGATACAGTCCAGATAATAATCCATGGTGTTGTGGACCGGATCCTCGCCGGCTTCCAGTGCCAGCCGCTTATGTCCCATATCCTGCAGCGCGATGACCTCCCGGCGGATTTCTTCCTGGGTCAGTTTCTTCCGGGCGATATGCTTATTTTTCAGATGATACGGACAGTAGGTACAGCCGTTGATACAGTAGTTAGAAAGGTACAGCGGCGCAAATAAAACAATACGATTTCCGTAGAAATCTTTCTTGATCTGCTCTGCCAGCTTAAAAATTTTCTGATTCATTTCTTCATCCTGACAGGCCAGAAGGACCGAAGCTTCGCGGTGAGAAAGGCCTTTGCGCAGCGCGGCCTTTTCAATGAGTGACTCGATCAGCGGCAGATTGTCTTTGTTTTCATCCGCATAGGCCAGTGTTTCCATAATTTCCTCATGATTAATAAAATCATCAGCGTGTTTTGAATTTACATCGTACATGATACAAATCCTCCTTTATTAAAAAAATTTATTTTTCAAAATCTACATCTTAGAGTCGCCCCGGTCTGTCACAATCCGGTAACCGATGGAGCGCATTCTCTCCTCCAGTTCCTGCCTTGCTTCCGCGGCCTCGGTGCCGGTACACAACTTGTTGTCGTAGAGAGAATAGTTTTCACGGACATCAGCAGGGGAGAGATTCGGCATGATCACATTTGCACCGGCCAGAATCCCCAGTTCCCTCCCGTCAGGGGCGATGGTCCCAAGAGCGGTAGTGGCAGGCAGCAGAACCTTTGGCAGTAGAAGGCGGATCAGCCCCAGCAGGAAAATCGTCAGTTCCAGAGTACCGGCTGTTTCCCCGGCAAAAGGAGTATCGTGGTGGGGGATAAACGGTCCGATTCCCACCATGTGAGGCTGTAGTTTTTCCAGAAACAGCAGATCTTCGGCCAGATACTCTGCAGTCTGCCCGGGAGATCCTACCATAAATCCGGCGCCCACCTGATATCCGATTTCTTTCAGCGTCCACAGAGCGTTCTGACGGTTTTCGGCGGTCAGGACAGCAGGGTGGAGCATGGAATAGTGATGGCTGTTAAATGTCTCATGGCGCAGCAGATAACGGTCAGCCCCTGCATCAAAAAGTGCCTGGTAGCTTTCACGGGAACGCTCGCCGATGGACAGTGTCACGGCGCAGTCCGGGAACTCTTTTTTTATGGCACGGACAATGCAGATCATCCGTTCGTCGGTAAACCAGCCATCCTCTCCGCCTTGCAGGACAAAGGTCCGAAAGCCAAGTCTATAGCCGGCCTGGCAGCAGCCGAGGGTCTGATCCTTGGTGAGGCGGTAACGCTCTGCATTGGAATTGCTTTTACGGATTCCGCAGTAATAGCAGTCATTTTTACAGTAGTTTGTAAATTCGATCAGTCCCCGTATATAAACGTCGTGACCATAATAATGATGCCGTACCTTCCGTGCCTTTGAAAAAACGAATGCAGCGAGAGCGTCTGTACGTCCCTGTATCAGAGCAATCCATTCATCCTTTTCAAGGTGATGCCTGGTATGCAGCTTTTGTATCAGATGTTCTAAGTCGTTCATAGACTGCCTCCTGAAACACAAAGGACCCGGTGCGTGAAAGCACCAGGTCCAAAAGAAAGCTACACCCGTATGATAAGACGGACAACAGCCTGAAATCATGATGAATCTATGCGCCTTCTCACGCAGGTATGACCCTTTGTGGTTAGTACGTTACCGAACAAATTATATCATAAGAATGAGTCTTCTACAATCTAAGATTATTCTTTCACAATGTACGGTTTAGCCTCTAAGTGAAGCGATCAGCCGTTTTGGTTTCAACAGAAGATCCAGCCCTTCGTTGATCGTGGTGACGCATACATCGGCATCGGAAATCAGCCGTCCGTGAGCACCTTCCGGTCCGATGACAGCAATAGACAAAGCAGCGTCCCGGCACATCAGTACATCATTTCGTCCATTCCCTATGGCAGCACAGGAACTCTCGTCAAGTTTTCGTAAGATCCGGTGCTTTTCCTGCATGGCGGATCCTTCCGGAAATGTGTGCAGTGTAACAGGAAGTCCGGCGCACATATTGGCAGCATTTCCGTGGGTGTCAGCAGTCAGAACATAGATGGTCATATCACGGGAAAGAAGCCGGAGACGTTCCTTGACCTCGTCAGGGATCACTCCATCAATGGCAATAGTCCCATTATAATCCAGAAGCAGATTTTGCAAATGCAACGTCCGATATCCGGGAATTTCAATTGTAAGCATATGTCTTTTCTCATCCTTTCCATTCCTTTTTCATCATCACTTTAGCATAATCCCTGGATTCCGGCAAGCGAACTGTGCTATGATAGGACACAGAGTAAACAGAAGAGGATGGTGAAGACAGATGGAAATGGAACGGGTAACCCATACGTTTGCGCCGATTTATGATGAAAATTCCAGGGTGTTGATGCTGGGAACCATGCCCTCCCCGAAATCCAGGGAAGTGGGGTTTTACTACGGACACCCGCGCAACCGCTTCTGGAAAGTCCTGTCCGATATCTGCAGCGAAGAATATCCAGGTTCAACAGAAGAAAAAATTGCATTTGCACTTCGAAATCACATTGCCGTGTGGGATGTGCTGTCTGGTTGTGAAATCCGCGGCGCAGAGGACAACAGCATCCGTAATCCGGTGCCTAACGACATGGGAATCATTCTTGACCATGCAGATATCCGTGCGGTTTTTGCCACCGGAACCAAGGCGGCCACGCTTTATCAGAAGTACTGCTATCCCAGGACCGGCATCAGGATTCATCGGCTGCCTTCGACCAGCCCGGCAAACTGCCGGATGTCATATGAAGAACTGAAACAAGCGTATGCCGGGATTCTTCCATATATAAAGTAAATGGTATGTTTCCGAAATTGATTACAGCAGGGAGGAAGAAGATGACAAAAGAAGAAAAAACAGACTGGCTGATCCGATATCTGGTAAAAGAAAATCCAGGCTATGCGGTGATAAAAGAACCAGTAAATCCAGAGGAGAAAAGGCGGCTTTTGCGCAGCCTGATGAATGTACGCTGGCCTGGCGAAGCCTCTCGGGAATATTATGAGGTCCAGGATGCGCTGCTAAAAGAAGAGGCTGAAGAAAAAGGAATTGTAGACGTGAAGGGACTTCCTTCGGTAGCAGAACAGTTTCCGGACACAGATCTTCGCAACGCGGACCGCATTTATCTCTGGCAGGGGGATATTACAAGGCTTCAGGCAGACGCCATTGTCAATGCGGCAAACAGCCAGCTTTTGGGCTGCTTCGTACCCTGCCACGGCTGTATCGACAACGCCATTCATTCGGCGGCAGGTATCCAGCTTCGAAATGAATGCGCAGAACTGATGGAGGCACAGGGACACGATGAACCTACAGGAAAGGCAAAACTCACCAGAGGCTATAACCTGCCTGCAAAATACGTGATTCACACCGTCGGCCCTGTAGTAGGAATCACCGTCACCGACCGCCAGAAAGAAGAACTCCGGCAATGCTACTTAAGCTGCCTCAGACTGGCAGAAAAACATCAGCTGGAATCCATTGCCTTCTGCTGCATCTCCACCGGAGAATTCCATTTCCCCAATAAACTGGCAGCCCAGATCGCTGTGGAAACTGTGGATAAGTACCTGGTAAAATCGGGGATAAAACAAGTAGTTTTCAACGTATTTAAAGATGAAGACTATCATTTATATAAAAACCTTTCATTGGGGACGGGGGATTTCTGAAAATCCCCCGTCCCCAATGAAAGGTAACGAAAGGAATGTGGATAATTTGTGGATAATCTTATTTTTAGTTTAAATGCGACGATACCGGTGTTTCTTTTGATGGTGCTGGGGCTTGTTTTCCGCCGGATCGGCTGGATTGATGATGGGTTTGCTTCGAAGCTTAACAAGTTTGTGTTCCGGGTGCCGCTGCCTTTGCTGGTGTTCCAGGATCTGGCGACGGTGGATTTTTCGCAGATCTGGAATGTGAAGTTTGTGCTGTTCTGTTTTGTGGCGACGCTTCTGTCTATTACGCTTTCTGCCGGAATTGCGATGCTGTGGAAGGATAAGTCCATCCGGGGAGAGTTTATCCAGGCGTCGTACCGCAGCAGCGCTGCCCTTCTCGGAATCGCGTTTATCCAGAATATTTACGGGACGGCAGGGATGGGGCCGTTGATGATCATCGGCAGTGTCCCACTTTACAATATGATGGCGGTGGTGGTGCTGTCGCTGTTCCGGCCGGGACAGAAGGGCCTTGACAAAGAAGTGGTAAAAAGAACAATGACCGGAATTGTGACCAATCCGATCATTCTTGGAATCGTGGCCGGCCTTTTGTGGTCGGCACTAAAGCTTCCCCTTTCCGGAATCCCTGGAAAGACGATCGCAAATGTGGCGGAGATGGCGACGCCGCTGGGACTGATGGCCATGGGTGCATCCTTTGACTTAAAAAAAGCAGTTCAGAAGGGCCGCCCGGCAATCGTAGCCTCTGTGATGAAGCTGGTTGGATTCTGCGTCATCTTCCTTCCGATCGCCGTTGCCCTCGGCTTCCGGAAGGAGGAGTTGGTGGCGATCCTGGTGATGCTGGGATCGGCGACCACCGTCAGCTGTTATGTCATGGCAAGAAACATGGGGCACGAGGGCGTGCTGACCTCCAGCACCGTCATGCTGACCACCCTGCTGAGCGCGTTTACCCTCACCACATGGCTCTTCATTTTAAGAAGCGCCGGGCTGATTTAAATATGCCCCGTCAGAACGCTCCGAGAGCAGCGGAGCCGTCAGTTCGATCTGCCGGACGGGAAGCGTCGGGTTCTGGATGCGTTCCAAGACAAATTCAGCGGCTCTCCGTCCCAGATCCTGGTAGGGCAGTTCGATCCTGAGCATATCAATATTCAGAAAATCCGGGTTGTGGTAACCTGCGACGATAATATCTTTTCCGGGGATTTTCCCGTGCTGGAGAAGATAAGAAAGGCAGCCCCTTGTCATACTGTTGCTGACGACCACCAGTGCAGTGCAGCCCAGAGAAAGAAGGCTTTCTGTGCAGGAGTATCCGCTGTCATAAACCGAAGAAGCATAAAAAATCAAAGATTCATCCGGCGTAAGCCCGGCGGATGCCAGAGAAGTCCGGTAGGCCTTTACACGATCCGCCGTCGTGCTAAGATCAGGGAGCCCGGCGATGCACCCGATTTTCCGGCAGCCTTTTTCCGTCAGCTCCCGGATCGTCTGGCAGATGGCCGGTGTGTCAGATTCCGTCACCATATCATGAGGGCAGTTCCTAAGCTTACGGTCGAAAAACACAACGGGGATGTCCTGGGGAATGAAAGGCTTTAAATCGTTATAATCCTGAAATGCAGAGGCAAGGATGACCCCGTCAGCGCTTCCCTTGGAAATATATCTCAGGATCTGCGCTTCCCGTTCCCGGGTTTCCTCCGTGCTTGCGATCATCAGAGTATAGTTATGCCGGCTCAGCACACTTTCGATCTCATGGATGACACAGGCAAAGAAAGGATTTGAAATGTCCGGGACGATCACGGCGATGGCGTTTGTCTTTCCGGTCTTGAAGTTTTGGGCGCGGGAATTCAGCTGAAAATCCAGCGCTTCGATTGCCTTCTGGATCCGCTCCTGTGCCTGTGGGGAGACGGTCCCGGTCTGGTTGAGCATCCGGGAGACAGTGGCGGTGGATACACCGGCGTATTTCGCTACATCTTTGATCGTTGCTTTCATATGATCCCTCCACATTAAAAATCTGATATTTATTATAGCAATATCCCTTGACAAACTCAAGATTTGTGCTATAGTTTAACTAGAAAATGTAAACGTTTACATCCAGAAAAAACAAGAGGTGAGCATATGTATTGGAAAGAACACTACACCACCAGGACGGCAGAAAGCTACGAAGGATATGACACGATTTACAATAACGAACCCCGGCTGAATTTTTCAGAACTTCTGGATCATATGGAGACATTTACCCAGGTATATCAGTCCTGCAAAAATGATCCGCCGGCCATCCGGGAGGCAAAGTGCTTTGATGCGCAGTATCCGCAGATGCTGCTGGGAATCATGCCAAATGATCTGTTCTGCGGAAGGGCGGACATTTTCCCACTGGGGATGAATGCGCAGTACATTAACAGCGAGTGGGGCTTTGTCATGAACTTCCAGTGGTTCGAAGAAAAGATCCAGGATCCGGAAGTGACAGAAGAGGATAAAGAGCGGCTGGAGAAGCTTCGGGATTTCTGGAGCGATCATACCTCCACCAGAAGGTTCCTTGCAGAGATGGATCCGGAAGACCGGGTCTACATGGTGACCGGAGGCGTTACAGACGGCAGGACGCTTGATCTGGAAGGCCAGCCCCATGCAGCTTCCGCGCTCCAGCGGGTGGCGGGGATTTTCCTGGATTATGAAAAACTTCTGTCTCTCGGACTTCCCGGGCTGCACAGCCTGATCGACGAAAAGGAAAAGCAGCATCCGGAAAATGACGCGAATTTTTACGAAGGGATCCGTATGTCGCTGCGAACCGTGGAGAAGGTACTCCTTTGGTACGCAGGCCAGGCCCGTGAGCTTGCCGGCCGAGAAGAAAATCCGTCCCGCCGGGCAGACTTAGAAGAGATGGAGCGGATCTGCCGGAAGCTGGTACACGAAAAACCAGAGACCTTCCGGGAGGCCATTCAGCTGGTTATCCTGTATACACTCCTGGACGGAGCAAGAGAATGGGGACGGATGGATGATTATCTGGGACCTTATTATGTAAGGGATCTTCAGAAGGGAATCCTGGATGAGGAAGAGGCAATCCGCCTGCTGACCAGTTTCTGGCGGCTGATGATCGTCAAAGAGCAGGTGACAGACGACCGTGTGATCATCGGAGGGCTGGGCCGGAAACATCCAGAGGAAGCGGATCAGCTGGCCATGGTGATCATGGAAGTGTCCAGACGGGTCCGAGACATCGTGCCTCAGCTTACCCTGCGGATGTACGAAGGAATGGACCCGGCGCTTTACCAGAAAGCGATGGACTGTCTGGGAGAAGGAACCACCTACCCCATGCTGTACCAGGACGAAAACATCATTCCGGGGATCCAGAAGGTATTCGGCGTCTCTTATGAAGAGGCCAAAAGATGGATGCCGCTGGGATGTGGGGAATTTACCATTGACCACCGGATCATTGCAAGCCCCAACTCCATCCTGAATCTCCCGAATGTACTGTGGGGAACGATCAACGGAGGCTATGACGCCACAGACCAGTACAGACTCACCCCGAACACCACGACCCTGGCTGATTATGACAGTTTCGAAGATCTGTGGCAGGCCTACTGCAGCAATATCGAATTTTTGTCTGACGTCAGCGCAAGAAATCATTCCCGGGGATATGCGATCATCGCCGGAGATATGTCCTTAAATCTGCACAACCTCCTGTACGACGGATGCCTGGACGCAGGGAAAAGCGTGATCAGCGGCGGCACGGTCAAATGCGGAGGAAGCGACGAGATCTACGGGCTGGTCACCTGTTCGGATTCCCTTTACGCCATCAAAACGTGCGTGTACGAGGAGAAAAAGATTTCAAAGGAGACGCTCCTTGCGGCATTGAAGGCAGATTTCTCCGGATATGAAGAAATCCGCGCTATGCTCCTGGATGTGGATAAATTCGGAAACGACCTGGAGGGTCCGGACAACATGATGCAGGCGGTACATGAGCAGGTCAGCTTTGCCACCATGGAACTTTCCGGAAAATATTTCGGACTGGACTGCTTCGGCATGGTGAACATTAACAACCGAGACAACACGACCCATGGCAGAAATACGGGAGCAACGGCAGACGGACGCCATGCGGGAGTCTATCTTTCCAATGCCAACAACCCCACCTCCGGCATGGACAAAAATGGAGTGACGGCCTTCATTAACTCCCTGTTAAAAGCAAGGAATGACATTCATTTCGGAGTCGTGCAGAATATGAAGTTTTCCAAGGATACCTTCAACCGGATGCGGGATACCGTCATCCTTCCCGTGATGGATTCCTACTTTGGCCGGGGCGGTACCCAGGCCATGATCAGCGTCGTGGGACGGGAGGATCTGGAAAATGCCAGAAAAGAACCGGAAAAATATGCGAATCTTATTGTTCGTGTGGGAGGATTCAGCGCCAGATACGTGGAACTGGCAGACGATGTACAGCTGGATATTCTGAACAGGACGCTGAACTAAGAGATTCTGTCACAAAAAGGAGGAAGTACATATGTCCAGACTGACAGTATTTGACCTGCAGAGATTTGCCCTCCATGACGGGCCGGGGATCCGGACGACCGTGTTTTTAAAAGGCTGTCCCCTGGACTGCGTCTGGTGCCATAACCCGGAATCAAAAAGTACAAAGCCCCAGATTGGATTCCTTGCGAAGAACTGTACAGGATGCGGACGCTGTGCGGCCGTATGTGAGGAAAATGTCCACCGGCTGGAGGGAACAGGGATTCACCAGGTTGTCTATGAAAACTGCAAGGCCTGTGGCCGCTGTGTGAAGGCCTGCCCTCGCCACGCGCTGAAGATCTACGGAGAAAAAATGACTCCGGAGGAAATCCTTCAGACAGTCAGGAAGGACCGGGACTTTTACGAGAGAAGCGGCGGAGGGCTGACAGTCAGCGGAGGAGAACCGATGCTGCAGTTTGAAGCATTAAAGGAGCTCCTGGGAAGAGCAAAAGAGGAAGGGATCCATGTCTGTCTGGATACCTGCGGCCAGGCGCCGGAAAGCCATTATCGGGAAATCGCCGGAGTGGTGGATGTGTTCCTTTTTGATTACAAGCTGACAGATCCGGAGGCGCACAGGCGGTGGACTGGCGTGGATAACCGGCTCATCCTGAACAACCTGAAAATGCTCTGTGAAACGGGAAACGATGTGTTCTTAAGATGCCCCATTATTCCAGGCGTCAATGACAAGGAAGAACACTACCGGGCGATTGCAGAGCTTTCCAGAAAATATCCGGGTATCCGCAAAGTAAACCTAATGATGTACCATGATATGGCAAAAGGCAAGGCCGAGCAGGTAGGAATGACATATCAGCTTGCAGAGATACGGACGATAGAGGAAAAGCAGAAGAAAGAAATATACCAGAAGGTGGCCGGTTTTGGCTGCCGCAATCTGGAAGAAAGCTGAGAAAGGAGTGCGGACAGAAGATGAAAGCAGCAGTTTTTTACGAACCAGGAAAAGTCGTTGTAGAAGACCACCCATGTCGGAAACCGGGAAGGGGAGAAGTCCTGATCCGGGTAAAGGCGGCCGGCGTCTGTGGGACGGATTTTCATATCTATGACGGGGCAAAGGGAGCGTCAGAGTGCTACCCACCGGTTGTGCTGGGACATGAGTTTGCCGGTGTTGTGGAAGAGATCGGCGAAGGAGTCACCAGATGCAGCGTGGGCGACCATGTGACGGTGGATCCCAGCATCCTGTGCGGAAAATGTTACGAGTGCCAGGTAGGAACACCCCATTTCTGCCAGGACTATTCTGCCACCGGAGTTACCTATGACGGGGCGTTCGCGGAGTACTGCGTCGTATTGGAGAAACAGGTGTTTCAGCTGAAAAAGGAAGTCAGCTTTGAAGAGGCGGCCATGTGCGAGCCGGTAGGGTGCTGCCTGCGTGGGATCGACCAGGCAAAGATCAAGACCGGGGATGTGGTGGTGATCATCGGAGGCGGCACCATCGGAGCCATCATGCTCCAGCTTGCCAGAATGGCGGGGGCGGCGGTCCTGATCGTGTCCGAGCCGGATGAACACAAACGGGAAAGAGCCCTGAAGCTTGGCGCAGATCTGGTCTTTGATCCCCTGCATGAAGACTTTCAGGAGATTCTGGCAAAGAACCAGATCCGCAAGGCCAATGTCGTGATCGAATGTGTGGGCAGCAAGGCGACGATGACGGACTCTTTGAAGTTTGCAGGACAGGGAACTCATGTGGTATGGTTTGGGCTGACAGATCCGGACTGTGAAGTCACGGTTAAACCTTTTGAAGTGTATCAGAAAGAAATCAGTATCACGGGCTCCTTTGTCAACCCGTTTACCCATGGAAGGGCAGCAGACCTCATAAACAGCGGAAAATTAAGGCTGTCCGAACTGATTTCAGACCGCCTTTCCCTGGATGAGTTCCAGAAGGCGTTTGAGATCCGTGGGAAAAACGGGAAGATCATGATCTTCCCGTAAGTGTAAGGCCGAGGGCGCGCGCCTCATCCAGATAAGCCGTGCCCTCGATATCATCAGCCGTGCGCATTCCGATGGCGTCGACACGCCCCAG
Source organism: uncultured Lachnospiraceae bacterium (assembly GCA_900553355.1). Taxonomy (GTDB): domain Bacteria; phylum Bacillota; class Clostridia; order Lachnospirales; family Lachnospiraceae; genus Merdimonas. The sequence continues at coordinate 25,759 of USDK01000013.1, read as the reverse complement.
ATTGTCCCAGTCCAGGTAACGGCAGACAAAATCAAAATGGGTATCCAGCGCGTCCAGGGCCCAATCATCCGTGTCCGCACAGGCGGCCAGAAGGACCGCGCCCTTTTTCTAGGCGCGTAAGGAGGCGTTGTTTGCATAAAACCGGTCGATGACCGCCTTGATGTGTGTACTCATGCCGAAATAATACAGCGGCGTGGAAAATACCACACAGTCTGCTTCCAGCAGAAGAGGGTTTAATTTCTCTATTCCATCCTGATAGATACAGCCGGAAGGTGCGGTTTTACAGTGGTCACAGCCGATACAGGGGTGAATCTCCTCCCTGGCAGTATGGAATTCCTTATCGGTATCAATATGATGTTTCTAAGTATAAAGATAACGGAGACAGGAGGAAAAGCAAAGACTCCTTAAGAATTCCTAAAATTCCCTAAAATCCTTGACAAACCAAATTCAGATGGCTATGATATTCATTAGTTTATACGTAAAGGCATGGAAGAAGAGGAGTATGCATGGACTTTTCCTCACAGAGAGAGCGCTCCAGAGGCTGAAAGGCGCTTAAGGATCAAAGATGCAGAAGGTAGCTTCGGAGCCGGACCGCTGAACCAGGAGTAAGCTGTCCCGGAGTCGTTCCCGTTAAAGAATAAGAGGAGATATATGGAAGAGTTTCTTCTATATGAATAAAGGTGGTACCGCGGTTTTATCGCCCTTTACGTGAAGTAAAGGGCTTTTTTAATGCTGAAAATGTGAAAAAAGTGTGAAGGAATGTGAGGAGGAAACGATGAGTCAGAATCTGGAAAAAACATATGATCCGAAGGCAATCGAGCCGAAATTGTACGAGAAATGGTGTGAGAACCGGTATTTTCACGCAGAGGTTGACAGAAGTAGAAAACCGTTCACGACGGTAATGCCGCCGCCGAATATTACCGGAAAGCTTCATATGGGGCACGCTCTTGATAATACCCTGCAGGATATCCTGATCCGCTATAAGAGGATGCAGGGATACAACGCGCTGTGGGTGCCGGGAACAGACCATGCGGCCATTTCCACAGAGGTAAAAGTCACCAATCAGCTGAAAGAAGAAGGGATTGACAAGAAAGAGCTGGGAAGAGAAAAATTCCTGGAGAGAACCTGGCAGTGGAAAGAAGAGTATGCCGGAACCATCGAAGGCCAGTTAAAGAAGCTGGGCGTATCCTGTGACTGGGAAAGAGAGCGTTTCACCATGGATGAAGGATGCTCCAAGGCTGTCGAGGAAGTATTTATCCGCCTGTATGAGAAGGGATATATTTATAAAGGATCCCGGATCATCAACTGGTGCCCGGTATGTAAGACCTCCCTTTCCGATGCAGAAGTAGAGCATGAGGAGCAGGATGGACATTTCTGGCATATCAAATATCCGATCGTCGGAACCGATGATTTCCTGGAGATTGCAACCACCCGTCCGGAGACTATGCTGGGCGATACTGCAATTGCGGTACATCCGGATGATGAGAGATATAAGGACATTGTAGGAAAGAAAGCAATCCTGCCGCTGGTAAATAAGGAAATCCCTATCGTGGCGGACTCTTATGTAGATAAAGAATTCGGGACCGGAGCCGTAAAGATTACACCGGCTCATGACCCCAATGACTTTGAGGTGGGCAGACGCCACAATCTTCCGGAGATCAACATCATGAATGATGACGCCACCATCAATGAAAATGGTGGAAAATACGCGGGAATGGATCGTTATGAGGCGAGAAAAGCCATCGTACAGGATCTGGATGAACAAGGCTATCTGGTAAAGGTAGTTCCCCATTCTCATAATGTAGGAACCCATGACCGCTGCCATACCACCGTAGAGCCGCTGATCAAGCAGCAGTGGTTTGTACGCATGGATGAGCTGGCAAAACCAGCGATCGAAGCGGTAAAGAACGGTGACCTGAAATTCGTGCCGGAGCGTTTTGATAAGATTTATCTTCACTGGCTGGAAAATATCCGTGACTGGTGTATTTCCAGACAGATCTGGTGGGGACACCGGATTCCGGCTTATTACTGTGACGAATGCGGCGAGATTGTCGTATCCAGAGGTATGCCGGAGAAATGTCCGAAATGCGGCTGTACACACTTTACACAGGATGAGGATACCCTGGACACCTGGTTTTCTTCAGCACTGTGGCCGTTCTCGGTACTGGGATGGCCGGATCAGACGGAGGATCTGGATTACTTCTATCCGACAGACGTACTGGTAACAGGCTACGATATCATCTTCTTCTGGGTTATCCGCATGGTATTCTCCGGGTATGAGCACACTGGAAAAGCACCGTTCCACACGGTATTTATCCACGGACTGGTGAGAGATTCCCAGGGACGTAAGATGAGCAAATCCCTCGGAAACGGTATCGATCCTTTGGAGATCATTGACCAGTACGGAGCAGATGCACTCAGAATGACCCTGGTGACAGGAAATGCGCCGGGAAATGATATGCGGTTCTACAACGAAAGAGTAGAGGCCAGCCGGAACTTTGCCAATAAAGTATGGAATGCGTCCAGATTTATCCTGATGAACTTAGGAGAAAAGGAACTGAAACAGCCGGAGGACTTTAAGACCCACCCGGCAGACTGCTGGATCATGTCCAGGTGTAACAACCTGGTAAAAGACGTGACGGAAAATATGGATAAATTTGAACTGGGAATTGCCCTGTCCAAATTGTATGATTTCCTGTGGGATGAGTTCTGCGACTGGTACATCGAGATTGCCAAGTACAGGATCTATCATGCAGACGAGGATGCCCAGAGTGCAAACGATGCGCTGTGGACGCTGAGAGAAGTGCTGAAGAAAGCGCTCAAGCTTCTCCATCCGTTCATGCCATTTGTATCAGAGGAGATCTACAGCAAACTGATTCCTGAGGAGAAGTCATTGATGATGTCCCAGTGGCCGGAGTATGATGAGTCCTGGAATTTCCCGGTTGCAGAGAATATCGCAGAGCACTATAAGGAAATCATCCGGGGAATCCGGAACGTGCGTGCCGAGATGAACGTGCCGAACAGCAGAAAGGCAACGGCGTTTGTTGTCTGTGACGACCAGCAGCTTTGCAGCGGTCTGGAATTCTTAAGAAATTCTGCGAAAAACATGGCGTCAGTCAATGATCTGATCATCCAGCACGATAAGGCAGGAATTCCGGAAGATGCGGTGTCTATTGTGATTCCGGACGCAACGGTTTATGTGCCGCTGGAAGAACTGATTGATTTTGATCAGGAGATTGAGAGACTGGAAAAAGAAGAAACGCGCCTGACCAAGGAAATCGCCCGTGCAGAAGGCATGCTGAACAATGAAAAATTTGTCAGCAAGGCGCCGGAGGCCAAGGTACAGGAAGAACGCGATAAATTAGAAACTTACAGACAGATGATGGAACAGGTTCAAGAAAGATTAGAAGGGTTGAAAGCGAAACGTGAAAATCAAGATTCCTAAGCCTGATCTGAAGGGTGGGCTGAATAAGTTAAAAAATTTAAAGAAAGAAGATATCAAGGCATACTGGAAAGGCAGGAAGGAGCGGCGTGCCCGGATCCTGGAGGAACGCAGAAACAGTGCGTTTGCCAGGAAGATGAAGCCGGTCTATGCATTTATGAACCGCTTCTCTTTGCTGTTCCACGCCCTGCTCGCCTGTATCATTAACTTTGCGATTGAAGCAATCTCCCGGCACTCAGTGATCGAGGCGGGAGAATATCTGATCGGGACGCCGCTGGTATTTTTATACAATGCATTTATGATTTTTATCACATTTTCCATTGTGTACTTTTTCAAGCGGAGAATATTTGTCCGGATTATTATCAGCGTGTTCTGGATGGTTCTCGGCGTGGCCAATGGCTATATGCTGCTGAAGCGTGTTACGCCCTTCAATGCCCAGGACCTGAAAGTGGCGTCCGATGGGCTGGCACTGATCAACAACTATTTCAATGGTTTTGAGCTGGTAATTTTAGGTATTGGTATCGTAGCTGTGGTGGTCTGGGTTGTCTCCATGTGGAAGCGGGGCGGCCAGTATACCGGAAAGATGCACCGGGTACGGGCCCTGATCGGCGTGATCATCTGTGCGGCACTGTATGGTGTGATCTCAGATCAGGCAGTGGATAAGCGTGTGGTGTCCACCTATTTTGGAAATATTGCGTTTGCCTATGAGGACTACGGTCTCCCCTACTGCTTCATGGCCAGTGTGTTCAATACCGGCATCAATGAGCCAAGTGATTATAACAAGGCAACGATGGAGGCCATCAGCAACAACGGCGAGATCACCAAATGTGAGACGGGACGGGCGGAGGAGGCGCTGCCGAACATTTTGTTTGTACAGCTGGAGTCCTTCTTTGATGTGTCGGAAGCAGAATTTTTTACGACTTCCAAGGATGCATGCCCGAACCTGCGGTCCATGTTTGCCAATTATTCTTCCGGATATTTCAAGGTGCCAAGTGTAGGCGCCGGAACGGCCAATACAGAGTTTGAAGTACTGACCGGCATGAATCTGCGGTATTTTGGCCCGGGCGAATATCCATATAAAACATATGTAAAAGAGAAGCCATGTGAGAGTGCGGCTACGGCGCTTGGCGCCCTGGGATATGGGACCCATGCCCTTCACAATAACGGCGGAAACTTCTACAGCCGGGCCCGGGTGTTCAATAATATGGGCTTTGACACCTTTACCAGCAAGGAATTTATGAATATTTTGCAGCAGACGCCAAACGGCTGGTCCAAGGATGATATTCTGGTCAGCCATATCCTGGATGCCATGGATACTACCGAGCAGCAGGATTTTGTCTTTACCGTCAGTGTTCAGGGACACGGCGACTATCCGGAGGAGCAGGTGATCGAGAATCCGGAGATCACGGTAGAAGGGATCGAAGATGAGGCCTTAAAAAATAAATGGGAATATTATGTAAACCAGGTCTATGAGATGGATCAGTTCGCAGGAAATCTGATCCAGGCTATCGAAGACCGGGGCGAACCTACTGTTGTGGTATTTTACGGAGATCATCTTCCGACCATGGGGCTGGAGGCCAAGGATCTGAAGAGCCGTTATCTCTATAATACGAACTATGTAATCTGGGATAACATCGGTCTTCCCAAAGAGGACCGGAATATTCCGTCTTATCAGATCATGGCAGATGTACTGGAACGGCTGGATATTCATTCCGGAACCGTATTCAACTATCACCAGGAACGCCGGCAGACCAGAAATTATCTGTCAGACCTGGAGCTTTTGCAGTATGACATCCTGTATGGAAAACAGTATGTGTACAATGGACATCCGCCGATCACGGAAGGCCATATGGTGATGGGTGTCCGGGATGTGACGCTGACGGACATCGTGCCGCATCTGGAGGACGGTTACAGCCTGTATGGTGAAAACTTCACACAGAACAGCAGAGTGTTTGTCAATGGAGAACGTGTGAAGAGTTCCTTCCTGAATAATACGCGAATTGATATCTCGGATGTGGAACTGCAGAATGGCGATGAGATTGTGGTGCGCCAGATGGGATCCAGCAACACCACCTTCCGCAAGTCCGACATTTATATTTACCAGGACGGAACACTGGTACGCCAGGAGGGTACGGCCACAGACAAGACCAGATCCTGGGTGGAGCAGGCAGATGAAGAAGAGTAGAGAAACAGCTGCCGGCCTTAAGATTTGTTCTTATCAGGAGGCGGCAGCATATATAGAAGGAATCCCGAAATTTACGAAAAAGCATCCGCTTGAGCATACCCGTGAGTTTTTGAAAAGACTGGGGAAACCGGCGGAGGGAAGAAAGATCATCCACGTGGCAGGCACCAATGGAAAAGGTTCTGTCTGTGCGTATATTAAGGCAATATTGACAGCTGAGGGGAAGAAGACAGGGTTCTTCACATCCCCTCATCTTGTCTCTGTCAATGAGCGGATTGAGATCTGTGGCAGGCCGGTGGATGATGAGTCATTTTTCCGGATTTTTCTGGAAGTTTATAAAATTGCATCAGAGATGGAGGCGGAGGGCCTGGGGCATCCGTCTTATTTTGAATTTTTATTCGGAATGGGAATGAAGGCCTTTGAGGAGTCTTCTGTCGAGTATATCATCCTGGAGACCGGGCTTGGCGGACGGCTGGATGCCACCAATGCGGTGGAACATCCGGTTCTTACCATTATTACTTCTGTCAGTCTGGATCATACAGACATTCTGGGAGACACCATTGAAAAAATTGCCTGGGAGAAGGCCGGGATTATTAAGCCTGGCGTCCCTGTGTTTTTTGACGGGTCATGCCCGGAGGCATCCAGAGTCATCAGAAAGGTGGCTGAGGAAAGAGGAAGCTGGTGTAGAGAAATCTCGAAAAATGCGTTCGAAATCCGAGAAGTTGACTGGAAATATATTGCATTTTCCCGGACGAATGCGTATGATAAAGATGTTATCTACCGGATCCCCATCTGTGGGTGTTATCAGGCCATGAATGCGGAGATTGCGCTGGAGGCGGCGGAGTATCTGCTTGGAAAAGAAGGACAGGACCGGTCTGAGAGATCTGGGAAAGGTCATGAACGCTGGGCAGAAGCGCTGGCAGAGGTACATTGGCCCGGACGGATGGAAAAGGCAGCGCCCCATCTGATCCTGGACGGCGCTCATAATCCTGGTGCGGTGGAGGCGTTTGTCACCAGCATTCAGATGCTGAAGCAGGGGAAGAACCAGAAGGATGTGGTAATTTTCTCTGCGGTTTCGGATAAAAAGTATGAACAGATGATCGCGTATCTGTGTGAGCATCTGGATATCAAAGCTTTTATTGTTACAGAAATTGCGGATTCAAGGGGAGTGCCGGCAGAAGAATTGTTCCGGTTATTCCGGAAGTATACAGAAAAAGAAGTGGTGTGCTGTCCACAACCGGCCGATGCGCTTAGACAGGCCAGGCTGCGGATGGATTGTAAAGATCAGGGAAAAGAGCAGGGCGATATTTATTGCCTGGGGTCTTTATATCTGGTCGGAGAGATCAAGAAGTTACTCTCAGGAGGCGGTTTAGATGTTAAATTTTGAAGAAGAGCTGAAGAAATTCCAGCCAAGTCTGGAAATTGAAGAAATCGAAGATGCGGTTTATCAGGAAGACCTGACGGATATGACGGATATCTTAAGGGAAATGATCGAGCAGACCAAGTAGTTAGAAAGAACCATAAGAGGGTAGTATATGGATTATGCAACAAAACTGGTGTATCAGTCAAATTACTGGTATAACGACGGACTGAAAAAAGCGAATATCAGAGATCTGTCCGGCGCCATCGTGTCGCTGCGCAGAAGCCTGCAGTACAGCCGGTCCAATATTGCCGCGCGCAATCTGCTGGGGCTTGTGTACTACGGTCGGGGAGACGTGGGGGAAGCGCTGGTGGAGTGGATTCTCAGCAAGAATTTTCAGTCCCACGATAACATTGCCAATTATTATATTCAGAAGACCCGGGAAAATACGGCGGAGCTGGACATGATAAACCAGGCGATCAAAAAATATAATCAGGCCCTGGGGTATGCCAGACAGAATGGCGAGGATCTTGCCATCATTCAGCTGAAGAAGGCAGTAGACGCCCATCCGTCTTTTGTGAAGGCGTATCAGCTGCTGGCGCTTCTCTATCTGCACACAGAGCAGTATTCGGCGGCCAGGCAGGCTATCCGTGCGGCACATAAGCTGGACAAGACAGACGATGTGACGCTCAGATATATGCATGAGCTGAACCAGATCCGGAAAAGCAGGACAGTCAAGATCAAGGAAAAGGATAAAAAGGATCAGCAGACTGTCACCTACAGTATCGGAAATGAGACCATCATTCAGCCGGTTTCCACCGGGTATAAAGAAAGTGCCGGTCTTCATACCATTGCCAATATTGCAGTCGGACTGGTCGTAGGAGTAGCAGTTATGTGGTTTTTGATCATGCCGGCAGTGAACAAGTCCAGACAGGATCAGACCAATCAGGATATTGTGGCGTTCAGTGATCAGATTGCGGAGCAGGAAGCGCAGATCAGCGCCCTGCAGACTGAGCTTGAGACCTACCGGTCTACCAGTCAGGAGACCGAAAACGCTCAGGCTACCGCCACGGCAACCCAGGAAAGCTATGAAATCGTTATGAATATTTCCGACCATTACTATGCAGGAGATATGGGAAGCCAGGCTATGGTAGAGGAGCTTCTAAAAGTCAATCCCGACTCCCTGGGAACTGTAGGACGCGGAACCTTCGATGAGATGACAGAAACACTGTATCCTCAGGTATGCAGCAGTCTCTATGCAGCAGCTCAGGAAAGCTACGATGTGGCAAACTACGAGACAGCGATTACCAACCTAGAGCAGGTTATGCAGATGGACGAAAGCTATAACGACGGAGCAGCCATGCTCCTGCTGGCTCAGGCATATCAGGGAAGCGGCGATCAGGATCAGGCTAACGTCTACTATCAGCGCATCATCGAAAACTACGCTGATACCGACGCAGCCCAGAGTGCCCAGGAGGCCCTGGACGAACAAAACGGCGCCAGCGCAGATGACAGCAGCGACAGCGGCGACGGAGATTCTCAGGACACCTCATCCGGAGACAGCAGTGAAGAAAACTAAAATATTGTGTGGAAAATGTGGATAAAAAATACGAAAGAAAAGGATGTGTAAGAAAAATACACGTCCTTTTTTCTTTTGCCTCCAATGGGGACGGGGGATTTCCGGAAATCCCCCGTCCCCATTGGAGGCAAGGTGTAACGAAACTGTGGAAAAGGGGGATAACTATGCGATACCAGGTGCAGGAGAATTACCTGACGATTTTTCTTCCCAGTGAGCTGGATCATCACAATGCGGAGGAGATACGAAAGGAATCGGACCGGTTGATTGAACACAATCATATACGGTATGTGATCTTTGATTTCCAGGATACGAATTTTATGGACAGCTCCGGGATCGGGGTGATCATGGGGCGATACAAGCGGGTGTATCTTCTGGGCGGCGAGGTTTTTGCCGTACATACGAATGAGAGGATGAAAAGGATTTTATCGATGTCGGGTGTGACGAAAATTATGCAGATATATGAGGAGGATATGTAGATGGAAAATACGAATGAAATGCAGGTGATTTTTGACAGCCGTTCATCCAACGAGGCGTTTGCCAGGGTAACGGTGGCGGCGTTTATGACTTCGCTGAATCCCACAGTGGAGGAGGTATCGGATGTAAAGACGGCCGTTTCTGAGGCGGTGACCAACGCCATTATCCATGGATATGAAAATGAGATACATAGCATTACGATCCGCTGTAAAACGGAAGGGAAAACTTTATATGTGGAGATCGAAGATCAGGGAAAAGGCATCGAAGATGTGCAGCAGGCCATGGAGCCTTTGTTTACGACGAAGCCGGATCTGGACCGGTCCGGCATGGGATTTTCTTTTATGGAAGCCTTCATGGACCGGCTGGAGGTGATTTCTGAGCCGGGAAAGGGGACCGTGGTGAAAATGGAAAAAACAATTGGTAAAGGACGTAGATTATGGACCGGACAACCGCTTTAATTGAAAAATCTCACCAGGGGGATGAAGATGCGAGGACGCAGCTGGTCCGGGAAAATGAGGGACTGGTCTGGTGTGTTGTGAAACGTTTTTTTCACAGAGGCGTTGAAGCGGAAGATTTATTTCAGATTGGCAGTATCGGACTTTTAAAGGCTATCGACAAATTTGATCTGTCTTATGATGTGAAATTTTCTACCTATGCGGTCCCTATGATTTCCGGTGAAATTAAACGCTTCCTTCGGGATGATGGGATGATCAAGGTCAGCCGTTCACTGAAAGAGCTGGCCTATAAGTCCTGTATCTGCCGGGAGCGGCTCCAGGAGGCATGGGGGCGCGAACCGACCACAACAGAGATTGCCGGAGAGCTGGGGGTAGAACCTGAGGAGCTGATGATGGCGATGGATGCCAGCAGCGATATCGAATCCCTGCATAAACCGATCTATCAGAAAGAAGGTCAGGAGGTCCGGCTGATGGACAAGCTGGCGCAGCAGGAAGGTCAGGAAGATAAGATACTGGACCACATGCTCCTGAAGGAGCTTCTGACTTACCTTGATAAAGATGAAAGAAGATTGATTTATCTAAGATATTTTGCAAATCAGACGCAGTCACAGGTGGGGAAGGAACTGGGGATTTCCCAGGTTCAGGTATCAAGAATGGAAAAGAAAATTTTAAAAAATCTGCGGGAACATATTTGAAAAGGTATATTTCTATAGAAAAGATTCATACTAGTTCACAAAAGAATCAGGAAAACAGGAGGGATAAAATGGACAAGGCGAGGAAAAAAATCCGAGTGTGCCTGATCTGTGTAGTCAGTGCAGCCGTGATTATGGGATTTATTTACTTTTTCCTAAGTGCAGGAGACTCCGGCAGCATCAGTGAAGGGACACTGGTCTACCAGGATATGGAGGAAACGCAGTAATATGCAGGCTGTATATATAAAAGCAGAGAAAAATGTGGAGGTCTCTAAGGTTGAAATCTGTCTGGGAGACGTGCTTCAGATAGAGTGTACAGATCCGGGGCTTCTGGAAAAGATCAAAAAAATCCGGCTGATGAAATTTCACAAGACAGATCCGAAAAAGGAAAGCCGGGCCGCCATATCCATGTTTCGGGTGGTTCAGTGCATACACGCACAATTTCCAGAACTGGAAGTCCAGAATATGGGTGAGATTGATTTTATTATTACCTATAAAAAAGAAAAAGATGCCGGGAAAATTCCCCATCTTATCAAGACCATTTGCGTGGTGCTGATCAGCTTTTTCGGCGCTGCATTTTCTGCAATGGCATTTAACAACGACGTTGACACTGTAAAAATGTTCGGTCAGATCTATGAACTGGTAACCGGCCATCCCTCAGATGGCTTTACGATCCTGGAAATTACCTACTCACTGGGGCTGATCATTGGAATCCTGGTATTTTTCAATCATTTTGGAAAAAGCAAAGCATCCATCGATCCCACACCACTGGAAGTAGAGATGCGGCTGTATGAAAATGATATCCAGACGACATTGATTGAAAATTATTCCAGAAACAGCAGCGGCAGTGGACAAGGATAGTAAAAGAGGAGGGAACCATATGTGGATGCAGCAGATCCTGCTGGCAGTCATTGGGCTTTCCGCAGGAGGAGTCGTAGCAGGGGGCGTTTTTTCCTTTATCATAGGACTGGGAGTCGTGTCCGATTTTGCAGACAGGACCCATACCGGTGAACATATCCGGTTATACGAAGATGCAATTGCACTGGGCGGAATCCTGGGAACCATTTTTTTTATTTTCCGCATCCAGATTCCCGGAGGCGCCTGGCTGGCACCCGTGTTTGGCCTGTTCGGCGGAATCTTCGTCGGATGCTGGGCCATGGCACTGGCAGAAATCCTGAACCTATTTCCCATATTTATCCGCAGGGCAAAACTCCAAATGTGTATAAAATACATCATTTTGGGGATAGCTATGGGGAAAAGCGCCGGTGCATTTCTATTTTTTGCACAGCGCTGGTAATGGGGACGGGGGATTTCCGGAAATCCCCCGTCCCCAATTAAAAATATCAACAAAGGGGTGGATAACTTGTGGATAAGCAGAGGCAGCAGGAGGCGTACAAGAATTATGTGAAGCAGAAGACGCCGGTGCACAGTCTGCCGTTGAATATGGCGAAGGCTTTTGTGACGGGTGGAGTGATCTGTACGCTGGGACAGGCGATTATGAATTTCTGTGAAAGTATGGGGTTGGGGAAGGATGTGTGTGGAAGTGTGACTTCGGTCAGCCTGGTGTTTTTGAGTGTGGTGCTGACAGGCTGGAACCTATATCCCAGGATTGCTAAGTGGGGCGGCGCGGGAGCGCTGGTGCCGATCACCGGGTTTGCCAATTCGGTGGCGGCTCCGGCGATTGAGTATAAAAAGGAAGGCCAGGTAATGGGGATCGGATGTAAGATTTTTACGATCGCCGGCCCGGTGATCTTGTATGGCGTTTTTACCAGCTGGGTGCTGGGGCTTGCCTATTGGATCTGGAAAGAATGGATCATGGAGGTGCTGTGATGATAAAAGGAAAGCAAAGCCTAGCTTTTGAACAGACGCCGTATCTGACCTGTGCGGCGTCAGTAGCCGGGAAAAAAGAAGGCGAAGGCCCTTTAGGAGCGTTATTTGATTATGTGGAAAAAGAAGATCTGTTTGGGGAAAATTCCTGGGAGGCTGCTGAAGGGGCAATGCAGAAAATGGCCTGCTCGCTGGTCCTTCAGAAGGCTCATCTGGAATCAGAGGACGTCCGGTATCTGTTTGGAGGAGATCTTCTCAGACAGGGAACCGCCACATCTCAGGGAGTAGAGGAACTGGGGATCCCGATGTTCGGCCTGTACGGCGCCTGCTCCACGGCGGGCGAAGCCCTGGCGCTTGCCTCCATGAGCGTGGCAGCCGGCTATGGGGAGACAATGATGGCAGTTACCTCCAGTCATTTCGGCAGTGCGGAAAAGGAATTCCGATTTCCACTGGGGTATGCCAATCAGCGGCCGCTGTCTGCCCACTGGACTGTAACGGGAAGCGGCGCATTCCTGGTAGGGCGCGCAAAAAGCCATGTGCGGATCAGCGGAGTTACTGTAGGGAAAATTGTGGACTATGGGCTAAAAGATTCGCAGAATATGGGGGCATGCATGGCTCCGGCCGCCTGTGACACGATTATTTCTAATCTGCAGGATTTCGGCAGGGCTCCTGAAGATTACAGCCGGATCATCACCGGCGATCTGGGATATATCGGCCAGAGTATCCTTTTTGACCTGATGCGTGGGAAAGGCTATGATATCAAGAAAAATCATATGGACTGCGGTATGGTTATTTTTGACCAGAATCTGCAGGATACCCATTCCGGAGGAAGCGGCTGTGGCTGTGCTGCGGTTACGCTGGCGTCCTACATCCTCCCAAAACTGGAGACGGGAGAGTGGAAACGTGTGTTGTTTGTACCGACTGGAGCGCTTCTGTCAACGGTAATCTTTAACGAGGGAGCAAGCGTTCCGGGCATTGCCCATGGGATTGTGCTGGAGCATGTCTAAAAGGACACAACAGAGAGGAGAAGAAAAATGGAGTATGTACATGCATTCTGGATAGGAGGTCTGATCTGTGCGCTGGTTCAGATTCTGCTGGATCGGACAAAACTGATGCCAGGCCGGGTGATGGTGCTTTTAGTCTGCAGCGGAGCCGTCCTTGGCGCACTCCGGATCTATCAGCCATTTCAGGATTTTGCAGGAGCAGGCGCAAGTGTGCCGCTGCTGGGATTTGGAAATTTACTGTGGAAAGGCGTCAAAGAAGCAGTAGATCAGGAGGGACTGATCGGTATATTTTCCGGCGGCCTGACAGCTGGTGCAGCAGGGATTGCGGCGGCGCTGGTATTCGGATATCTGGCTTCTTTGATCTTTGAGCCAAAGATGAAGAAATGATTCGGATGTGAAGTAAATAAAATGTAAAGAAATAGTTAATAAAAAGTAAAATATTTATTGTTTTCTCTGGTAGTAAATGGTATTGTAAGAAGGAAAGCATACACAAGAAAATAATACGCTCAAAATACATTTAGGAGGAAACCAATGAATTATCTGGATATTATCATCCCATTTGTGGGAGGCCTGGGAATGTTTATCTATGGAATGCAGATCATGGCCCAGGGACTGGAAAATGCCGCAGGCAGCAAGATGAAGTCGCTGCTGGAGGTCCTGACAAAGAATAAACTGATGGGAGTGCTCTTAGGAGCAGGGATCACGGCGGTGATCCAGAGTTCTTCTGCTACGACAGTAATGGTTGTGGGATTCGTTAATGCCGGGATCATGAACCTGACCCAGGCCATGGGTGTGATCATGGGAGCCAATATCGGTACCACGGTTACCGGCTGGCTGGTGTCTTCGGTGGAATGGGCAGAGTTTTTAAGTCCGGCCAGGCTGGCGCCTATCGCCGTTATGGCCGGAGTGATCCTGATGCTGGTTGGAAAGCGCCGCTCTTCCAAGGAAATTGCCAGCATCATTGTGGGATTTGGCCTTTTGTTCATCGGAATTACGACCATGTCTTCTGCAGTTGAACCATTGCAGAATTCAGAAGGGTTTACCAGTCTGTTTGTCACACTGGGAAATAATCCTCTGCTGGGAATCCTGGCAGGAACCCTGGTAACGGCGATTATCCAGAGTTCATCGGCATCAGTGGGAATCCTGCAAAGTCTGGCGGCGGCCGGGCTGGTTCCCTTCAGCGCCGCTATCTATATCATCATGGGACAGAATATCGGTACCTGCGTGACCGCCATCCTGTCCAGCCTTGGGGCAAAGCGTACTGCAAAGACTGCAGCTTTGATGCATCTGCTGTTTAATATTATCGGAACCATTATTTTCAGCACGATTGCCATCCTGTTCTTCCAGATTGTCGACCCGGTCTGGGGAAAAGGACTGATCACACAGACAGAGATCAGTATGGTGCATACCGCATTTAATATCGGAACCACGGTTCTTCTGTTCCCGGTATCTGACTGGATCATCAAGCTGGCGAAAAAGATCGGCCGTGTGGAAGAGAATGATCAGGATGAGAGTCTGGTACAGCTGGACGAGCGTGTATTGCAGACTCCGGGACTGGCGCTCCAGGCGACTGTCAATGAAGTGGCACGTATGGGACAGATCGTGGAAGATGCTTTGATGGTGGCCAAAAATGTATTATTTACAGTGAAGGATAGTGAGATTAAGTTCCTGAAAGAGGAAGAGTCTACCGTAGACCGCTTAAGCGCCGGGATCACTGATTATGCCATCAAGCTTGGAGCCCTGCAGATCAGCGAAAAAGAACACCAGGATGTGGTGCATCTTTTACAGATTGTTTCCGACATGGAACGAATCAGCGATTACTGTGAAAACATTTCAGAATTTGCCGAGACACTGTATGAGAAGAGGACTTCATTTTCAGAAGTGGGTACCCGGCAGCTGAAAGAAATGATGGAAGTCTGTACCGACAGCTACCGCTATGCCCTGAAGGCCTTTGTGGATCAGGATCGTTCTATGGCCCTGAAAGTGATCGAAAAAGAAACGCAGGCCGATAATCTGGAGATCAGCCTGCGCAACCAGCACATTCAGAGACTGGCCAACAATCAGTGCAAGACAGAGGCAGGTATCGTTTATCTGGATACTCTGGTATGTCTGGAACGTGTCTCCGATCATGCACGAAATATTGCAGAAGAAGTACTGGAGCGAGACGCTTAGAGCAGCAGTTTCATCCTGTCTTTAGCCTTTTGTTCCCAGTAAGGGCGCTTCGCCTTATAGGACTGATTGATCCAGTCGATGGCATCGTCCATCCCTTCCTGGGTAAATGGGAAATCCTTCTGTTCTTTATCTTCCTCCGGAGTCCGTTCAAAAGACCAGGGCTCCGGATAGAGGAAGACGGATAAAGTGTCTTCCTTTGTATATAAATAATAACGCATTCCCTGATAAGAACCGGAAAACGGTTCTTTTTTTAATGCTTTGATATTCAGACCAATGGTGGAAACCATGATGGCGCCTCCTTTCCTATGCCCGCAGTGAATCAAGAAACAGTTTCATCATAGAATGCTCCGATTCAAGAAGTGAATAGTGGCAGTTTTCAAGCAGCCAGCTGTAGGTCATGCCCCGTTGGATACTTGCGTAGTTACGGGCGAGGATGAGGCTGGAATGGTGAGCAGAAATTTCTCCACTTTTAATACCTTCATTCATCAATGTCCGGATTAATTTAAAATACTCCCGATCTTCGTTTAGAATATATCGAGTGCCGCTGGTCATGACTTCGTAGCCATATAATTGCTGCAGAAAGGGCTTAAATTCAGATTCCTCCAGAAGCTGGCAGCAGTATTCATCGAACAGATATAGTTTGTCAAGCGCGCCAAGATCTGGATCCAGAGACTTCAGCCACCCTTCATATTCTTTATCAAAATACCAGGCCATCCGGAACAGAAGATCTTCTTTTGCCCGGAAATGATGATAAAAAGCGCCTCTGGAGGTTCCGGATTTATCTATAATATCCTGAAGCGTAGTCTCTTCATATCCCTTTTTACGGAAAAGTTCCCATGCCGCTTCAATAATTTTTTCTTTTGCACTGATCTTCGTGTTACCCATAACGATTAGCTCCTTTTTCAATGATTCTCTTAATACTAATTTAACATGAATAAACAAAGTTTAAAAGAGAAAAATATTGCAAGAAAATTGCTGATCAGATCGTGAAAGAGAAAGTAAATATTGACAAACAATTCACAATTGTGTAAAATCGTAATAAAAAATAGGAATGCAGTACGGATTGTAGTACGGAATATAATTCCAAAACTATGAAGTATTGCATGAGAGAAAGGGGATGATGACGATCATCAGCCAGTTTAGAGAAAAAATATACTATCCCAGCGACATGACAAAGGAGCAAAAGAAAATATCAGTCGAGCTGGCGAGAGTGCTGGGATTTCAGTGCGAGGCGGCCGAATTTCCTGTGACAGATCACAACAGTGGGATTAAGGTGCCGGAATCCCTGGAGGAATTGGAAAAATACCGGCCAGAAGTTCCGGAGGTTCAGATTCCGGAAGATTATGTGGCATCCTCAGATACTGCCCGTCCGATGCCGGATTTTGACTGGCGAAGAAAAAGAGGTCTGGAGACACTATTTTCCAGGGGAGAACTTTTGCAAGATCAAAATCTGGATCAGCTGCCAGATACAATGGATCTGCATTTTGTAATCCCGGAAGACGCTGATGATTTCGTATATGAAGCTGCCTGCAATCTGGCGTTTCGATTTGGAATGGAGACCACCGCATATGAAGGCCTTTTGCTTGACAAAGATATGGAAGGTGGAAACCGGATTATATTTGAAGGAGGCAAAGATTGTAATGTCAGCTGGGAAGAAGACGGCGGTATCCTGGTAAAGATATCGGGACAAGGGCAGCAGCTTCTGGATTTTGTATCAGAGCTATGCGGACATTTCCCGATGCAGGGAGCCTTTGATACCTGGACAGACCGGTTAAAAGAGATCGGATCAGGCTTTCGGATGAGGTCGCTGGATGGACAGCTTGCCTATGCGAAGGCCTATGCGGATCAGGGCGCCGAAGCCTATGTAGAGCCAGCCGTTAAAAGCTGTCTGGGAAGACTGGAAAAAGAATTTCCCGCCGTCCGTTTTTTTAACTATAAGGATGAAAAAAAAGAGTATGAAGTGGAATATGATATCTGTTGGGAAGTAGACGATTTAAAAAAAGTTCTGGAACAAAAGGTATACGGAAATCTCCGGACGGGGAATCAGGTGTGCCTTCAGATTGCCGTCAGCGAAGATCAGAAGGTCAGAAAGTCGCTGGAAGCAGAAATCAGAGAACGTTTGAGGCAGCTGGGTATCCAGAATCCGGAAGTGACGGTCCTTTGTTCTTACAAACAAGGATTTTCCTGGATCAGTGAAAAAGAAATTCCGGAATTAAAGAAATATCCGGATTTAAAGACTGTTGAAATTTATTTCAAACCGTTCCTCCCACCGGGTGTTACCGAGTGGAAAGATGAGGACGGCGCGGTTCCGTCCTACAGTAATATTGATAAGGATCCAGAACGCTGGTACGATATGCCGATCCGGTATCTGCAGGAACTCTATCCGATAGAAGATGTGATTGCGAAGGAAACAGGTATTGATCCGGACCAGATTGTGTTTAAAGTATACGAAGGAGCCGAAGATATTACATATGAGCTGAAGGGGCTGGGAACAGACGGACGGGAGCTGTACCATTCCATTTACAAAGCCGCATGGACAGAGCGCTGCTATATTGATGCCTATCCGGATCTTGGGAAGGTACACCCGGCAACGGGATATGTAAGGCTTTCAGTAGATGGAGAAAAACTTTTGGATGAGCAGATAGAATCCGATGTAGAAAAAATCTGGAAAATCTATCAGCAGCAGGTACTGCCTGATATCAGAGAGTATGTAGACAAAAAGACCAGGGGAAAAGATCTCGTTTCCGCACAGCCTTTTTTCGAAAAGCTTGAAATAGATATTCTGGCCAGTGAACCGGATGAGCGTCTGGATTCCAGAGAAGACCTGTTGTCCTCACTGGATGGTCTTCATGAGGATATTTATTTTGTAGGAACCGATTATTTTAAAAATTATGGAATGGAAAAAGCAGGGCAGGTAACGGATGCGCCAGGACTGATCCTTCCAAAGATCAGAAAACAGGAAGGAAAGCCGAGAATGAAGGTGACGGTATATGCCCAGAATTCCCAGGAGCCTGTGATCCGGCAAAAAGACGGCAGTCTGATCAGACCAGTTCTTTCAAAATCCGAGGTTAATGTGTGGATGAAAGGTTTCCATACAGATGAAGAAGGAAATACGGCAGTCCTGAGAGTGGAAGGAGTCCCGGAAGAAGTAGTAAAGGCCTATGCAGAGCTTCTGGATAAAGATCAGCTTATGCTGGGCAGTAAGCTGGAAGGAATCAGAAAGCTGGTATTTGAAACGGAACAAGGTTCTTATACAGCCAGAATCAGAGAAAAACATGAGAACAAAGAGAGCCTGGATATCCGCCAGATTGATCTTTCAGAAGACCGGCTGATCGGCTATGAAGATTATATCCGGATTATCGATCAATTGAAGAAAGTGCCGGAATTGAATGTTTATCCTGTGGCAGTATCCTACAAAGGACGGACCGTATATGCCGTAGAGTTTTGCCCCAGACTTTCCGGGTATATTTCCAGGACGAAACGGATCACAGCCCACCCTTCCCAGATTATCGATTCCAGACATCATGCCAATGAGGTATCCAGTACCAATTCGGCATTCATGCTGATCAGAAAGATTCTTACGGATGAGGCGTTTACGTTACTTCCGGATCAGATGAATCTGGTCATCCTGCCAATGGAAAATGTGGACGGTGCGGCGATTCACTATGAGCTTCAGAAAGACAATCCAAACTGGAAGCTCCATGTGGCGCGATTTAACGCAGTGGGAAAAGAGTTTTACTACGATCTTTTTGAGACAGAAACCATCCATACCGAGGCGGAAGCCATGCGTAGACTGTTTATGACATTTCTTCCGGATGCACTCATTGACAATCACGGCGTGCCAAGCCATGAATGGGAACAGCAGTTTTCCGGATATACATCTCCGGCATACAAAGGTTTCTGGCTTCCAAGATCTTTGCTGTATGGGTACTTCTACCATATCACCGGGGACGAGTACCACAGCAATTATACGCTGAATAAAAAGATGGAAGATGTGATCGCAGATGCGTTTATGGAGGATGAGGAGATTACCAGGGAAAATAAAATGTGGGCAAGACAGTTTGAAAAATATGCTCACGCATGGATGCCGAAGATGTTCCCGGCAGATTACTATAAAAACATGATCAACTACTGGATTCCTCATGAATATGACCCGACACACAGATATCCCTCTATACGTTATCCATGGATCCTGAGCCTTGACTATGTAAGCGAGGTGGCAGACGAGACAGCACAGGGAGCATATCTGCATTCCTGTGCGAGAGCTCATACGGTCCATGACGTGGCGATCCTGAAGAGCATGATGCAGGCGGACTGTGTTTACACCCAGGAGTGGGAGATGAAAGAGCAGCAGGTAAAAGTGGTGCTGACAAGAAAGCGCCCGATTATTATTTAAGATAAGGAGGTAACATTATGGAAATGATGGAATTACTCAAATTGCTGGGAATACTGATTGTTATTGTCGGTTTTGCTCTGAAGCTGGATTCGATCCTGATCATTGTAGTGGCGGCGATCGTAACAGCGCTGGTAAGTGGTCTTGGCATCGAAGGTCTGCTTCAGACTCTGGGAGAAAGCTTTGTCTCTAACCGGAGCATGGCGATTTTCATTCTGATCATGCTGGTAACTGGTACATTAGAGAGAAATGGACTAAAGAATGCTGCTGCTGCGCTGATTGGAAAGTTCAAGCGTGCATCAGCAGGTATGGTGATAGGAGCTTACGGAATCATGAGAGGTGTTTTCGCCGCATTTAACGTAAGCTTCGGAGGAGTTGCCGGATTTGTACGCCCGATCATTATGCCGATGATTGATGGTGCGATCAAAGCACAGGGACATGAGCCAAACGAAGATCATGTGGAAGAATTGAAGGGTATGGCGTCCGGTATGGAGAACATTGCATGGTTCTTCTGTCAGGTACTCTTCGTTGGAGGCGCAGGAGGTCTTCTGGTACAGTCGACTCTGGAACCGCTGGGATACCATGTAGAATTGATTGATCTTGCTCTTGTAGAGGTTCCAATCGGTATCTTTGCCATTGTGCTGGGAATTGTATATTACTATCTGCGAGATAAGAAACTGAGTAAGAAATACTACGGAACAGAAAAATAGAAGGGGGCGAAGACATGTCATTTTTTACAAGTGCAGATGTTACACTGGGAACAAAGCTTTTGGAAGTCGTATATATAGTCATGGGACTGATCACCATCTATACAGGTGTGAAAAACGCATGCGATAAGGAAAATCCATCCAGAACAGGAACAGCGATATTCTGGTGTGCCCTGGGGATCGTCCTTGCGTTTGGACGCTGGATCCCGGCTGTTGTAGACGGAATACTGGTCATTGTGATGACACTGCCGGCTATTTTTGGAAAAGTAAAGATCGGAAAATCAGAGACGCCGACAGAAGAATCTGTAGATAAGAAATATCAGTCCATTGGGATGAAGATTTTTGCACCGGCATTGTCGATTGGCGTGTTCGCTATTTTGTTTGCCATCTTCCTTCCGGATCTTGGAGCCATTGTCGGAATCGGCGCAGGTATCATCGTATCAATCATCCTGCTTATGGCCTTTTCAAAAGACAATACTCCAAAAGTTTTCCTTCAGGATTCAGAAAGGCTCCTGTCAACAGTAGGTCCTTTAAGCATGCTGCCAATGTTGCTGGCGAGCCTTGGCGCGGTGTTTACGGCTGCAGGTGTCGGAGAAGTCATCTCTGAGATCGTCGGAAATGTTATTCCGAAGGGAAATGTCAATGTGGGAATTATTGTGTTTGCGGTCGGTATGGCGTTGTTTACGATGATCATGGGAAATGCATTTGCGGCGATCACGGTAATGACAGTTGGTATCGGCGCTCCATTTGTCCTGCAATATGGGGCGGATCCGGTGGTAATCGGAATGCTGGCTCTGACCTGCGGATATTGCGGAACCTTGTGCACACCGATGGCGGCAAACTTTAATATCGTTCCGGTTGCCATGCTGGATATGAAGAATCGGTTTGGCGTAATTAAAAACCAGGTAGTTCCGGCTGTGATTCTGCTGATAGTTCAGATCATTTATATGATTATATTGAAATAATACGTATAGCATAAACACACGAATATGATAGTGCGGAGGAAGATATGGAATTTAGCGAGGCTGAACGGGCCAGAATGATGAGCGGAGCCTCAGTCATTGCACGCAGATGGATCCATCTGCGTGCAAGGGATCGGGTTTTAATTGTCACAACAGAGAAGCATCTGAAAGAGGTCCGGCTGATGAAGCAGTGCTTTCAAGAGAAATGCAGGCAAGTGGATATTCTGGCTGTGGAGGATAAAGGAAAGAAAGTCGGAGTTCTGTTTGATGAGAACGAAGACATTTTTGACGGTTATCATACGATCATAGGAGCCACAGATTATTCCATTGTGACGACAAAAGCCGCAAAACGCGCAATAGAGCGTGGGAGCAGGTTCCTTTCCCTCCCACTATCTACAAATAATGGAAAGTCCATGCTGGCGTATTCATTTCTGAAGATGGATACGAAGAAAAGCAAGCTGATGGCCCAGGTGATTAAAAAATATCTGGACGGAGCTTCCGTGCTTCATGTGACCACTGCAGCCGGAACCAATCTTAAGATGCATAAAAATGGAAGAAATGCCGGCTTTTTTAACGGAGATGTAAAAGACGGAGGAGGATTTTCTTCGGCAAGCATCGAGCTTTATGTTCCGATAGAAGAGACGAAGACAGAAGGAGTCATGGTGGTGGACGGATCTATGGGATATATCGGAAAGGTGAAAGCCCCCTTCTCTATCAGATTTTCGGCGGGACGCATCAGCGAGATCGAGGATAACTCAGATGGCCGGCGATTGAAAGATTATCTGGTAAGCTTTCAGGATTTTGAAATGTATGTTGCCGGAGAATTTGGAATTGGTCTGAATTCCTTTTCAAAATGCCGGGGAAAATGTTACATTGAAGATGAATCGTCTTACGGAACTTTTCATATCGGATTCGGACGGAATCTTGCGCTTGGCGGAGTCCATGAGGCCACCAGTCATTTTGATCTGGTAGCTTTTGAACCGGATATCTATGCAGACAACCGAAAAATTATGGAAAAGGGAAAGATTATTATTCCCGAACCACAAATATATTAGAAATGAGGAAAACTATGAAGGTATTGGTAACAGGATTTGATCCATTCGGAGGGGCATCTGTTAATCCTGCTTATGAGGCGGTCAGGCTTCTTCCGGATGAAATCAGTGGAAACAGGATTGTGAAAAAAGAAATTCCGACTGTATTTGGCAAAGATGAGATTGTATTAAGAGAAGTGGTCAGAGAAGAGTCCCCGGATGTGGTAATCTGTGTCGGACAGGCCGGTGGAAGGTCGGGAATGACAGTGGAGAAGGTTGCTGTCAACCTGATGGAGGCAAGAATTCCAGATAATGAAGGGAATCAGCCCCTGGATACTCTGGTAAAAGAGGATGGGGATACGGCTTATTTTGCAAAGCTCCCTGTAAAAAAGATGGTACAGGCCATGAAGGATCATCAGATTCCGGCAAGAGTATCATATACGGCAGGGACATTTGTGTGTAATGATATCATGTACCGCTTGCTATACATGATTGACCGGGAATTTCCGGATATGCTTGGAGGATTTGTTCATGTTCCCTACTGTCCTGAACAGGTACTGGATCTTCCGGATGGTACGCCAAGTATGTCTGTGGAGATGATATCATCCGCCCTTGGTTATGCGATCGAAGCTGTATGTGCAGACCAAACTGGAGACTTAGATATTCCGATGGGTGAGACAGAGTAAGCTGCCCCCAATTTTCGTCTGCAAAAATATTTTGCGCCGGTTCCAAGCTGATTTGCTGGTAATCATATCATACTTCTGCTATTCTAAAGGAAAAGAAAGAGGAAGAAGGAAGGGACGATATGGGAGAAATTTTGCTTGGAGAGAAGCTGGCAGAGCTCAGAAGAAAATACGGGTACAGCCAGCAGGAGATTGCGGATCTGCTGTCAGTCACCCGGCAGACCATTTCCAACTGGGAGTGCGGCCAGGGGGCGCCCACTCTTGACAAAGCAGCGCTCCTGGCTGGAATCTATCAGATCAGCCTGGATGATCTTGTGGGAAATACAGTGGAAATCCATGTGGCCGGAAATAAGAAGAATCTCCATGTTCTGAAAAAGCTGACAGGGAAAATCTGCCGTCTGGAGTATCTGGATCATACAGAAGCGGCTGTCGATGATCTGCTGGGAGATACGAAGGTGCGGATCCTTGACGTCAATGAAAACTGGATCAGAATCGAGTACGAGCGCCGTCGGAAAGGGATACACAGGCAAAAAGAAACGGTTATAAAGCTGATGGACGTGTCCATGATCGCCGGAGCAGTACTGGAAGCGGAGGTGGAGGTATGATGACAGGATTGTTGGGGATCGTCACATTTGGCATCATCGCCGGGATTGGCCTTCTGGCTTATTTTGTGACAGAACATGTAGAAAAGAAAGAAAAAGAAGGAAAAGAGGGAGTGAAGATACCAGAGGCAGACTGGAACCAGATTCTTGCAGATTATATAGGAAAGAACTGCGAGATTACCGTGAAAAAGCCGCTGGTAAATATTGATGTCATATACAGCGCGGAGGGGATGATAAGGGACCTGGACGACGAATGGCTGGAGATGGAGTGTGAAGATAAGAAGGGAAAGAAAGTAAAAATTCTTCGGCTTGACCAGGTAAAAGGCGTAAAAGAGATCAGATGAATAGTATTTGCATTTTTAGCAGAAATGTATTATAATACTTTTCATGCAGATGTAGTTCATCGGTAGAACACCAGCTTCCCAAGCTGGGGAGGCGGGTTCGACTCCCGTCATCTGCTTGGAATAAGCCGGAAGCATTGAGCGATCAGTGCTTCCGGCTTTTTTTTAGCTGTCTTTTCAATATTAAGAAAATCTTTCGAAATTTCCACCATAAGTATTTGGTTTTATCCGCTATGCTGTGGGGCATAGGAGGAGACCGTATGAACAACATAATAGAGGTAAACAACTTGTACAAACTGTACAGGGTGGGCGATGAAATTGTGCACGCTCTGGACGGCGTCAGTTTTACGATTCCCCAGGGAGAGTTTTGCGCTATCGTAGGCACATCGGGATCAGGAAAGTCGACACTTCTTAACATGTTGGCAGGACTCGAGAAGCCGACAAAGGGAAAGATAAAGATCGCAGGGCAGCAGATCGAACACTACAATGAGGATCAGCTGGTGGCATTCCGCAGGAAAAATGTAGGCTTTATCTTCCAGTCATTTCATCTTCTTGGAACCATGAATGCGCTGGAAAATGTGGCACTGCCCTTAAGTTTCCGGGGGATACCAAGAGAACAGCGGATGAAGGTGGCGGACCGGATGCTGGATCTGGTGAATCTATCCGGACATAAGAAACATTTTCCAGGACAGATGTCGGGCGGACAACAGCAAAGAGTCGGAGTGGCAAGGGCCCTGGCGGTAAATCCAAGAATTATTTTTGCAGATGAGCCTACCGGGAATCTGGATTCCCACACGTCCAGGGAAGTGATGGAGCTGATGCGCCAGGTGGTGTACGGACAGAAGAAAACACTGGTCATGGTGACTCACGATGACAAACTGGCATCTTTTGCAGACCGGATTTTTCATATCAGTGACGGTAAGATCATAAAGGTTGTAGAAAACAGCAGGCAGAACAATGAGGAAAAGGGGGAAGTAGTTTTATGAAGACGGTGATGGGAAGGAAAACGGGCAGGATCCTGATAAAATGTGCACTGGCAGCGGCGGTGGCCGTGCTGGCCGCCATGCTGATTCTGTCCTTTACGGCAAAGCCGATGAAAGCAGAGGCGGCAGGGCCGGAGGTCACACTGGCGTCTAAGGGAAACCGGGTGCCGGTATATCAGGCGGGAAAAGAACAGAGCTGGGCCATAGAGGTAACGAATCACACGGACCAGGATATCCAAGGAGCGAGGATTTTCCCGGAGATGGGGAGTACCAATGAGGAATGGCCATTTGTGACAGATTATCAGAACTATGGTCAGACCATAGATCTTCCGGCCGGGAAAACAGTGGAGGCTGTATTTACCTTCACCCAGAGGGAGGACGTGCCGACTGCCAGATATACCATTGCATTTTCGGTGGAAACAGAAGAGGAACCAAAGGCTTATCAGAAATTTTATGTCAATACTACGGCAAAAGAAAAGAAGCCTGAGGCGAGTGGAAACCAGCAGTCTTTTGTGCCTGCTGCAGCGGCAGAGCCAGAAGGACAGGGAGCCGTGCCAGTGAGCGCGGACGCCGGGGGATTCAGTAATGGAGATGCTGTGTACAGCGGCGGAACAGATGACGGTGGGACAGCATCTGGGAGTGGTTCGGTCCCAAGGGTGATCGTGACAGGATTTTCCACGGATCCGGCAGAGGTACGGGCAGGCGATGATTTTACCCTGACGATCCATCTGAAAAATACCTCCACTGCAACACGGGTTGCCAACATGTTGTTTGACCTGCAGGCGCCCACAGAAGGAACAGAAGAGACCCAGGCGCCGGCTTTCCTGCCGGTATCGGGATCCAGTTCCGTCTTTTTAAACGGCATTGCGG
>USDK01000012.1 GCA_900553355.1 uncultured Lachnospiraceae bacterium | reverse complement strand
TAGGAACGGCAAAATTTTTTACACTTCTATTACTTCTTTATCGCACATTAGCAAAGGAAGCAGGGATCAAACTGGACCGGGGCTATGTGGGGCATAAGGCCGCAAAGATGATGAAACGTGCTAAGACGCTGGAGAGAAGAAAAAAAGAGGCAGTTCAGGAAAAAGAAGGGCTTTTAAAAGACGTGGAGACGCTGACAGAGCTGAAAATGCAGCCCCTTGTTCATCACAGAGACGTGTTGGTCAGAACGGAAGACTATGGACTTAGGTATCCGGATGCCGGAGAATGGCTTTTCCAGAATCTCCGGTTGGAGATACGGCGGGGGGAACGAGTCTTCCTCCACGGAGCCAATGGATGTGGAAAGTCTACGATTATAAAGGCAGTCCTGAAGGCAGCCGGATATGGAACAGGGTCAGAATCCAGCAGCTGGAATTTTCAGGAGCAGGGGCGTCTTATGACGGCTTCAGGGATCGTGATTTCTTATGTAGGTCAGGACACCTCCTATTTAAAGGGGAATATCCGACAATGCTGTGAAGAACAAGGGCTGGATGCAAGTCTGTTCTGTACCGTCTTAAGAAAGATGGGAGTGGGAAGAGAGCAATTTGAAAAAGACTTCCGGGAATATTCAGAAGGACAGAAGAAAAAGGTGCAGATAGCAAAAAGCCTGCTCACACCGGCGCACTTGTATCTGTGGGATGAGCCTCTGAATTACGTGGATGTGTTTACACGGATGCAGATAGAAGAACTTCTGTTAAAGTATGAACCTGCGATGCTGATCGTGGAACATGACGCAAGGTTCCAGGAGCGGATTGCGACAAAAATAGTAGAATTATCTGACAGATTTTCTTAAAAAAGTATAAAAATGTGCAAAAATATTGACGTTTTTATTATTTTGGATTATTTTATTAAAAACTTAACTATTAATGTTTTTATATATAGTTCAAAGTAAAGAGGTGAATTTTGATATGAAATGTCAATTTTGCAATAAAAATGAGGCCGATAAGGTTTTTTATCTCGACTATATGGGAGGGCTCTACCAGATTTCTATCTGCAATGACTGTCTGCAGCGGATGTGGCAGCAGGCGGTGGCAACAGGACAGGCGGAAACCTTCCGGAATTATTCCGGCTGGTGGCCGGGAAGACCGGAACCCAGACGTTACGGGGAACGGGCTTTCCCGGATGCAGCTGCAGAAGACCTGCAGAAGAAAAGGAAACTATCTCTCCTTCGCATCCGGCTTACAGAAGCGGCAAATCAGGAAGATTATGAAGAAGCGGCCAGGCTGCGGGATAATATTGCCCTGATAGAAAAGGAGGTGTGCTCTCATGAAGGTTAATCTGGAATTATACAGCCAAAGAGCCCTGGAGGTGTTTCAGACAGCGCTTAAGCTGGCTGCTAAGATGGGACATGGATTCCTTGGAAGCGAGCATCTTTTGTGGGCACTGACAAAAGAAGATGGAAGAGTGCAGAAGATTCTTCTGAAACATGGGCTGGATGATAAGCTGTTAGAAGAGTATGTCCGCCGCTACGACGGCGGTGTGACCCAGGTTCATTCCCGGGCGATTCAGATTTCCGGCGAGGCGGATGAAGTATTGTATCAGACCGTGGCGGCGGCAAGAGAAAATGACCGGGAGAAGGCGGAGCCTTCAGATCTTCTGGCGGGAATCCTGAAAGCAGATCAATGTGCTGCTGCTCAGCTGCTACGCTCTTTGAATGTGTCGGCAGAAGAACTGAAAAATGAGCTGGAGCATGAGACCGGCAGCGGGAATGCCGAAGAAGAGACTGTACATACAGAGGAGGAAGAAGGAGAATCCATGCTGGAAAAATTCGGCCGGGATATGACAAAACAGGCGGAAGAAGAAGGCTATGATCCGGTGATCGGCCGGGATGATGTGGTGGAACGTCTGGTACAGGTTTTATCCAGGCGGACCAAGAACAATCCGGTATTGATCGGAGATCCCGGCGTAGGGAAAACGGCGGTGATCGAAGGTCTGGCCCAGAGGATCGCAAAGGGGCATATTCCGTTAAACCTGAAGCGGAAAAGAATTATATCTGTAGATCTGGTGGGTATGATTTCCGGCACCAGATTCCGTGGAGATTTTGAAGAGCGGATCAAAGCTTTTCTGGAGGAGGCAGAGAAGGAAGAGGATGTGATCCTCTTTCTGGATGAACTGCATACGATCATGGGAGCAGGAGCCGGAACCAGTGAGGCGATGGATGCGGCCAATATCTTAAAACCTGTTCTGGCAAGAGGATCCTTACAGATTATCGGAGCCACAACCAGGACGGAATACCGTCAGCATATCGAAAAGGATGCGGCTTTGGAGAGGAGATTCCAGCCTATTACGGTGGAAGAGCCTACTGTGGAGGATACGATAGATATCCTGAAGGGACTTCGGAAGAAATATGAAGAATTCCATGGCCTGACCATTACTGATGATGCGCTGAAGGCAGCGGCCGAACTGTCTCACCGCTATATCCAGGACAGATTCCTTCCGGATAAGGCCATCGACCTTATGGACGAGGCGGCTTCCAGAATCAGGACAAAAAGCCTGACAATCCCGGGAGAACTTCAGAAGATGGAAGATGAGATCGCATCTCTGCGGAAGGAGAAAAAGAAGGCTGCAGACGTCCAGGACTATGAGCAGGCTGCGGTTTTGCGAGACCGGCAACGAGCAATGGAAGAAGATCTGGAGCAAAAGGAGAAAAACTGGCAGAAAGACCAGAAGCACCAGGTGGGCGCTCAGGACATTGCAGCCGTGGTATCAAACTGGACCGGTATACCGGTGACTATGATGACCATGAGTGAAAAAGAGCGGCTTCGTTCTCTGGAAGAGACTCTTCATCAGAGAGTGATTGGTCAGGATGAAGCAGTGAAAAGTGTGGCAAGAGCGATCCGGCGCGGACGTACCGGCGTGGCGGATCCAGGCAGGCCACTGGGTTCGTTCCTGTTCCTGGGACCTACCGGAGTAGGAAAGACAGAGCTTTGCCGTGCGCTGGCAGAGGCGATGTTCCAGGATGAGAATGCCATGATCCGTATGGATATGTCGGAATATATGGAATCCTACACCGTCTCGAAACTGATCGGCTCTCCTCCGGGCTATGTGGGCCATGATGAGGGAGGACAGCTGACGGAGCAGGTAAGAAAGCATCCGTATAGTATTGTATTATTTGATGAGATTGAAAAAGCGCATCCGGATGTATGGAACACCCTCCTTCAGATACTGGATGACGGAAGGCTTACCGATTCTCAGGGACGTACTGTCAGCTTTAAGAACACGATCATTGTGATGACCTCCAATGTAGGGGCAAGGGATATTCTTGGAAAGAAGTCTCTTGGGTTTAATACGGTTCAGTCGGAAAAGATCCAGAGAGAAGAAAATATCAGGAGCCGTGTTATGGAAGAAGTAAAGCAGACCTTCCAGCCGGAATTCTTAAATCGTCTGGACGAGATCATCGTATTCCATCAGTTGGAGGAAGAGGATGTGAGAAGAATTGCCGTTCATATGACAGATGAATTTATCAGACGTCTGGAGAAACAGGGCGTCCATCTGAAAGTGGAGGACAGCGCAGTGGATGTACTGGTGAAAAAGGGATATGATCCGGCTTTCGGAGCGAGACCGCTCAGGAGGGCAATCCAGTCTACTCTGCAGAATCTGGTGGCAGATCAGATCCTTAGTGAGGAGTATGATCCAAAAGACGAGATGGTTGCCGAAGGAGACGGAAATGAAATCCATCTGACAGAAGAAAAAGAGCCAGCATACTAATGTTGTATGCTGGCTCTGGCTATTTTTTCTTTTCTGTTTTTAACTGGCAGGAAAGGTCGTTCAACGAGGTCAGAAGGTCGATAAGGGTCCGCATATTGTCTTCGCCGAAGTTCTCAAGAAGTTCTGACCATACGGCTTCACATTTTTCCATGGAACGCCTGGCGGCAGCCTGTCCCTCCGGCGTGGTGCTGATGGAAATCTTCCGGCGGTCGTTTGCATCGATTTCACGGATGATATAATGCTTTTTTTCAAGAGTATTCAAGATATAGGAGACGGCAGGCTTGGAAATCTTAAGCTGTTCCTGCATCTTTGGCACATCGAGATTGGTACAGGCACTCTCGCTGCAGCTGCAGCCGCCCAGGATATCCTGAAGGATAGCCATCTCGTTCATCTGCATCTCACATTCCAGAGAAAAAGCAGATTCCAGCTTTTTAAAACACATCATTGATTGGAAAAATTCTTTCCGCAGATCATTCCCCATGGTAAACTCCTTATTACTAAATAATTAAACGCTTAACAAAATTGATAATTTTAGTATAACGCACTTTCCGGGGGAATTCAAGGAAAAATCTGGATTCCTACTGTTACAGCAGCCGGAATACCTGCTCTGCACAGGCGGATAGGTTTGCTTTGGCATTGGACGGCTCCATGGCTTCCTCAAGTGTACACACACCACGCACAATAGGGAAGAAAGCATCGATACCGGCGTCGTTGCAGGCAGAGGCATCCTCCGTTACGCTGCCCGCAAAAGCGATAACCTTTGCGCCGTATTTTCTGGCAAGGGAGGCGACGCCGACAGGGGCTTTCCCCATGGCGGTCTGATGATCCAGACGGCCTTCGCCGGTAATAACAATGTCCGCGTCCTTCAATTCCTCTTCCAGACCTACCGCTTTTAAGATCAGATCGATTCCGGGCGTCAGAACACCATTTAAGAAACTTTGGAATGCAAAGCCAAGCCCTCCGGCGGCTCCGGAGCCGGGAGTGGAAGAATAATCAATGCCCAGCGTAGATGCACATACAGATGCATACTGTGTCATCGCCTGATCCAGAGGCTCTTTCATGTCATCAGTGACGCCTTTTTGCGGTCCGTAGATATAAGTGGCGCCATTTTTTCCACAGAGAGGATTCGTGACATCACAGGCTACCTGAAAACGGCATCCTTTCAGACGTGGGTCTAGGCCGGACAAGTCTATGGAAGTAATTTTCCCTAATGCCTGTCCTCCTTCTCCGGCATCCTTTCCATCCCTGTCCAGAAAACGGACGCCCAGAGCGCTCAGCATCCCGACACCGCCATCGTTGGTGGCGCTTCCGCCGATCCCAATGATAAAATCACGGCATCCCCGGTTCAGAGCGTCCAGGATCATTTCTCCCACGCCCCGGGTGGTGGCGGCAAGAGGGTCGTGTCTGTCAGAGAGCGTAATGCCGGCGGCGGAGGCCATCTCGATCACTGCCGTGGACGTGGCCGCAAGAAAGCCATAATAGCAGGAAACCGGATCCCCGAATGGCCCTGTGGCCGAGAGGGTGATCTTCTCTCCGTCGAGACCTTCGATCAACGCATCGGTAGTTCCTTCGCCTCCGTCGGCCAGTGGCTTTAAGACTACACCGGTTGCGGCCAGTGGCTTGACCACTACCCGGGCTTGTGGGTGCGCGGCCAGGATTCCCACCTTTGCGGCGTTACCAGCTTCTATGGATGTCATACTTCCCTTAAAAGAATCAATAGCGGCTACGATTTTCATATCTGTTTCCTCCCTTTTGTTCCAATGATTGATTATATTTAGTATACGAAATCTTTTCGCTGAAATATATGGGATAAGTAACAAATAAGTAAAATAATAATGAAAATAATTGTTACAAATACGAATTTCGATTTTCCAGACTGACCGCAAGATATAAAATTACCGCATCTTTAAAATTACGCGGATCAAAACCACAGTGTTTATGGATCCGTTCCAGACGGTACTGTAAAGTATTTTTATGGAGGAACAGCCTTTTAGCGGTCTCGGTCAGGGAGCGGTTTTCTTCAAAGTACAGTCTGAGAAGATCGATCTCTTCGGAAGAGAGGAAACGGATGGTCTTGTCCAGGTATTTTTGCCGGCATTGTTTTGAAACAGGGCCGAGGAGAATTTCCAGAGTCAGATCATCAAACAGAGCAAGATTGGAATCAGAGAAGGAAAGGCTTTCAAGGGCAATCTGCGCAGTGGTAAAAGAGGCCTGTGACTGATAGAGGTCACAGCTTTGGCCGATGCCGGCAGCAAGAGAATCGTGTTCGTCGGAAACAAACTTTTTAAGGGCGGGTAGATTTTTGTTTACGCATTCTGCATCTGCAAGGATGATGAAATCATAGGGATACTGGTAACAGAAAATAGCTCCTGTAAGTTTGTCGCAGAGGAGCTGGATCCGGGATTCAATGCCGGCCATATAACGGCCGCTGTTTTCAGATTTCAGGTGTACCAGGATGATGCGTTTGGAAGTGTCTGGGTTCAGCTGGAAATCTTTCAAAAGCTTCAGGAGATATCCGGGATTTTCAGGAGAACCATTGATCAGTGACTGGATAAGATAATGCCTTTTTTCAGAGGAAGTCCGCACGGCTGCATTCAGCTCCTGTTCCTTCAGAAGAAGACGGGTGATCCGTTCGGCCAGATGAGCAAAAGGGCGGACTTCATCAGGATCTCCGCTGATTCCGATAACCGCGGCCGGGACATTTCCCTGAAAGACTGGGATATTTACCCCCTTCTGAGTGCCGTGGAAGGTATCGTTCTGGAAGACCTCCAGAGCTTCGCCATTTCTCAGGGCTGCCATTCCTCCCTCGTGAAAGGTACCGATACGGGAGGCATCTGTACTGGCAAGAATCATTCCTTTATCACTGATGAAATTAATGTCGTGTCCACAGACTTCTTTGACCGTGTCTACAATCTGCTGTGCCGTTTTTTTATTGATGCTATTCATTTAGATTCCTCCAATCTATGTTACTAATACCATATGTACATTTCATTCGTCAATAAAAATTAGTACAAATCACAAAGTATCTTACGTTTTCCATAATCTGTTTTTTTGTTTTTCGTTGAATCTGATGGGAAATCAGTCTATAATAATGACAAAGAATGTGCGCCTATGGGCTAAAAAGGATAGAATATATGACAGAGATATTAATTTGTGGAAAAACAGAATTGTTTACCGAGGAAGCGCTGGAAAAGCTGGCAGAGGAATGTCGGGTCGTCGTTGCCGGGAAGATAAAGCTGTCTGGGAGGAAAAAGAATATATTCGTGTATCATACTGCACCGAACAAAGAACAATTTCATCAGTTGTTTGATGTTTATAGTTTTCGGACAGTGTTCTATGTGAGCGGCTATGCGGACGGCGGAGATGGGATGTTCGGAGAGCTTCAGCAGCTGGAACAGGTCATGCAGGAATGTGAGAAATCCAGAGCAGATAAGCTGGTGGTGATCTCTTCTATCGACAGCCAGAATTATTCTCTGCAGTACCGACTGCAGAGGGAATTCCCGGATAAGGAGTATTTCACCAGCCGTAACTTCCAGGTGGGACAGCTGGAAGAGACCTGCGGCTATTTCATGAAACGTACGAAGCTGTGTACAATCATTCTTCAGACGCCTTATCTTGCAGATCGTGTCAATGACAAAAATTTCCTGGGAAAGATTTTTCATCGTATCTACAAAAGAGAAAAAGTCACACTGCCATATCGAAGAGAGGATCCGATTGATTTTATCACGCTGGATGATCTGACCGAACTGATGCTGCAGATTAACGAGGAAACGGAGGACGAGAGTGGTATCTACTGTGTGACCAGTGGATATCATTACACGTATGGCGAGTTGGAAGAGATGCTCCGGCTGATCACAAAAGACATACATATCGTCTATAACAACTATCCGTATATGCCGGAGATCCCGGAGTTTTCCAGAGAGCTGCGTACCCGGTACGGCTTTATCGTAAAGGACAATGCGATGGAAAATATCGGTGTGTATTACCGTACCTTTGCAAGAGAGGTTATGGGGCACAGGTATGGGATGCGTGAAAAACTGGCAGATTTTATGAAAAGTCTGGGAAAGGAAGCCCTGATCTATGTTGAGATGATCGTTTTGTTCGTGATCGTGGAGCTTCTAAGTCAGATAACCTCCGACAATGTTTATTTCCGGTTCGTGGACGTGCGACTGTTCTATATCGTGATTATGGGGACAATCCATGGGATGCGTTTTGGGATAGCGGCGGCGATTTTTGAATGCTTTGCGCTGGTCCGGCAGTATTCTCTGATCGGAATGAATCCGACGGTATTGTTCTATAATATCGAAAACTGGATCCCGTTTGCAATCTATCTTCTGGCCGGTTCGGTCACGGGATATGTGTCTAATAAGCGGACAGATGCAATGGCATATCTGCGTCAGGAATACACGCTTCTGCGTGACAAATACGTGTTCTTAAGCGATGTTTATCACGGGGCTATCCAGAATAAGGATGAGTATAAGAAACAGATCCTGGGATTTAAGGACAGTTTTGGGAAGATTTTTGATGCGGTGCAGAAGCTGGACAGCGAACGTCCGGAGCGTATCTTTTACGAGGGGATCGGTATCCTTGAGGATATTCTGGAAAATCATAGCATTGCTATCTATACCCTGGATTCCTGGCAGAGATTCGGCCGCCTGGCTGTCTGCTCCAACAGTCTTTTGACCAGGCTGACGAAGTCGATCCGGATCGATGATTACCGGGAAATGTATGAGACAGTAAAAAACGGCGGGGTATGGAAGAATACAGAGTTTACGCAGGGACTTCCCATGTATGCATGCGGTATCTTCCGGGATGATATGATGGTCCTTCTGGTGACGATTCAGGAGGCTGATATTGAGCAGTATGGTATGCGATATATGAATATTTTCCAGATTCTCTGCGGCCTGGTGCAGACATCCTTCCTTCGTGCCATGGAGTATGAAGAACTGGCGCAGTCTCAGATTTATTATCCGGATACCAATATCGTTTATCCGGAGCGGATGAAACAGCTTGTGGAGACACAGACCGCCATGAAGGATGAAGGAATTGCAGATTTTGTGCTGCTTCGCCTGGAAGATAAGGATAGAAAACGTGTCAGTGAAAAACTGGAAGGCCTTGTCCGTGCCAGCGATGTTGTAGGTGCGGATGAAGAGGGAAATATCTATCTTCTGCTGGTGCAGATGAATCAGAAAAATCTGAGAATCGTAGGGGAGCGTCTGGACCGCGTCGGGATAAGATATGAAATTGTAGAAAAGATTGATTAATTTTAAGAAAGTAGGTTGCTGGTGATAGCTTTATTTTTACTTGTGGTTCATTTGATCGTATGCGTAATCTTATATATTCTGGTACGATTATCCATTCTGAAGTGTCCGAAGACTATTATGCCGATGGTATTTCTGGTGCCGGTGTGTGGAATCTGTGTCATGCTTTTGCTGGAATTACGCACGCGGGATAAAAAGCCGGAAAGCACAGAGGTGGGAATTGAAAAGCTGAAGGTGAATGACTTCGTACACCGGAGCATCCTGGTGGCGGATAATCCGGCGGAGGAAAGAATCGTGCCTCTGGAGGAGGCCCTCTTGATCAATAAACCGGGTACAAGACGTGAACTGATGATGGAGATCATGTATGATGATCCAAATGATTATGTAAATCTATTGAAAGAAGCCAGGATGAATGACGACACAGAGGTTGTACATTATGCTGTTACGGCGCTGGCAGAGCTTCAGAAGGAATATGATCTTCAGTTTCAGGAGCTGGACTGGAAGATGGAGCAGGATCCGGATAATGACGGATTGATGGATGAATATCTCAGACTGCTGAATCAGTATCTGAACAGTGGGATCGCGGAAGGCAATGACAGGAAGCTGAAGCTGTCAGCTTACAGCGATATTCTGGATAAGAAGATCAAGGCAGAGCCGGAAAAGCTTGAGTACCGAAAAGAAAAAGTCCAGGTGGATTTAAAAACCGGAAATTATACCGGTATGCATCAGGACATTGAATATATCATCAGACACTGGCCGGCAGATGAAGCGGGATATCTGCTGATGATACAGTATTTTTCTCTGGTGAAAAACAGAGAAGGTATGAGGCGGGTTATGGAACTGATCGACAGAAAACAGATTTATCTGACGCCGGACGGGCGCAGGCAGATCAGGTTCTGGAAGAATGAAGAAGGAGTAGCAGAAGTTTGAAGAAAAAGAAAAAAACGGGTTCAAAAAGAGTATTTCGTTTCCGCAGGCTGCAGACCGTGCTGATTGTTTTCGTGCTGCTGACAGTAGCCCTTTGCTTCGCCCAGGGAAATGTGATGTATCAAAGACATGAGCGCCTGCTTGAGCCCTCTTCACGTGAGACTGCTTCTGTGTCAGCCAAGACCCAGGAGCCGGAATGTCTGCTTTTGTGGGAGGATGATGTCAATGGGACTGACGGATTGGAAATGATGGAAGCAGTGCTTGGGCAGATGAAAATCGGATATGATGCGGTGGAAGGACAGGATGCGGCAGATGTCAGACTGGAAGACTATAAGACTGTTGTCATTTCCATGACCCATCTGAATCTGTTGGATGAAAAAATACTGGAAATTCTCAGCTGGGTCGAGAAAGGCGGAAGCATGATGCTTGTATATCCGCCGGAAAATGGCGGGATTTTAAGA
Source organism: uncultured Lachnospiraceae bacterium (assembly GCA_900553355.1). Taxonomy (GTDB): domain Bacteria; phylum Bacillota; class Clostridia; order Lachnospirales; family Lachnospiraceae; genus Merdimonas. The sequence continues at coordinate 41,013 of USDK01000012.1, read as the reverse complement.
AGTATCGGACGAAGCCTGGGGATGGAGCAGGTGGGAGATGACTACGCAATGGTGGAGACGCTCCATTTTACAAGAGACTTTATGATCGGAGGAACGGCAAAAGATTATACGGTTACAGATCCGTATGAATCTGCTTTAAATGTTTATCTTTCTAATGATTGTGAAGTGTATCTGGAATCAGGCGGCGAGTATGCAGTGCCTTTGATCTGGAAGAAATCTCTGGGAGAAGGAGCTGTGGTTGTAAATAATATGGGGTATATTGAGAAAGGCTACCGAGGTTTCTATTCAGCCTCCTATGCTCTTCTGCAGGATGTGTGCGCCTATCCCGTAATCAATGCTTCTACTTTCTATATTGATGATTTCCCTTCGCCGGTACCGGCAGGAGACAGTCAGTATATTGAAAGAGATTATGATATGAGTATCGCTGATTTTTATACAAATGTGTGGTGGAACGATGTATATAATCTGGCAAAAGAATATGACATCCGCTATACAGGTATGGTGATTGAAGAATATTCAGATCATGTGGAGGCACCGTTTGACCGGAATCAGGATACCCGGCGGTTCCGGTATTTTGGGAATATGCTTCTGGATCAGGGAGGAGAAATCGGTTTTCATGGATACAACCATATGCCTCTCTGCCTGAGAGGATTTGATTATAAGGGAGAATATGATGATTATGTGGTCTGGAATAGTTATGATGATATGAAAGCTTCGATAGAAGAATTGAATAGTTTTTGTGAATATCTGTTTCCGGAAGAAGAATTTAATGTGTATGTTCCGCCATCAAATATTCTTTCCGAGGAAGGACGGCAGATGCTGAGTGAGGAAACAGATATAAAAGCAATTGCCAGTATTTATCTCCCGGATGAAGAAGGAATTTCTTATGCACAGGAGTTTGAAGTGGCAGAGGACGGCATTGTTGAAACACCCCGTGTCATTTCGGGATATGTATTAGATAATTATATGCAGATGGTTGCTTTATCAGAACTGAATTTTCATTTTGTAAATACGCATTTCCAGCATCCGGATGACGCTCTGGATGTGGACCGGGGCGCTGATCTTGGGTGGGCGAAGATGTTTGAAAATCTTTCAGATTATACAAAGTGGCTGTATACCTCGGCTCCGGAGATCCGCAGCCTGACCGGTACAGAGCTGGCAGGAGCGGTCCAGATCTATGATAATCTGGAGGTGGAACGGGAGTATACGGATGAAGGCCTGACTTTAAATCTTGGTAACTTCCAGGATGAAGCCTGGCTGATGGTCCGGATCAATGAAGGAACTGTGGGAAAAGTGACGGGAGGAAAGCTGGAGGAAGTGCAGGATGGTCAGTATCTTCTCCAGGCAGAGAATAAAGAGATTAGAATCGAGATAGAGAAAGGCGAAAAATGAGAATCTGTGTCATATTGGAAGGATGTTACCCCTATGTGACTGGTGGTGTATCTACCTGGATCCATCAGTATATGAAGGCCATGCCGGAGCATGAATTTGTGGTATGGGCCATCGGGGCAAATGCCAAAGACCGGGGAAAATTTAAATATGAGCTTCCGGATAATGTGGTCGAGGTGAGGGAAATTTTTCTGGATGATGCTTTTTCCATGCGGTTCCGGAAGGAGAAATATCACTTTACGGAAGAAGAAATACATACGCTGAGAGAATTTATCAACTGTCAGAGACCGGACTGGGAGTTGATGTTTCAGATGTATCATGACCGTGGGATTTCACCTGTGACCTTTTTGATGAGCGAGGACTTCCTGAATATCATGATGGATCTGTGCAGAGAGGAGTATCCATATACGAGCTTTTCTGATTTCTTTCACACAGCCAGATCCATGTTCCTTCCGGTTTTATATATCCTGCAGGCAGGGGTGCCAAAGGCAGATCTGTACCATTCCATTGCTACCGGATATGCAGGAATTCTGGCAAGGCTGGGCAGCTATGTCAATCATGTGCCTTATGAGATCACGGAACATGGCATCTATACCAGGGAAAGGGAAGAAGAAATTATTCGTGCGAAGTGGGTTCTGCCCGCATTTAAGCGGCTGTGGGTACGGTTTTTCTATATGCTGTCCAGTGCGGCATATGACAGGGCAACGATGGTCACCAGTCTGTTTGCAAGAGCTATGGAGACGCAGATTGAGATGGGATGTGCCAGAGACAAATGCCGTTATATTACCAATGGGATTCATTATGAACGCTTTGCAGATATTCCATTGAAAAAGGAAAATGGATATGTGGATATCGGGGCCATTTTAAGAATCTCGCCGATCAAGGATGTTAAGACTCTTTTATATGCGTTTTCGGAATTGAAAGGGAGATTCCCCAAGGCCAGACTATATGTGGCCGGACCTGAGGATGATGAGGAATATGCGAAAGAGTGTTATACGTTGAAAGAACAGCTGCAGATTAAAGACGTCTATTTTCCAGGGACAGTTAATACGCTGGAATATATGGAAAAGTTTGATTTTACAGTCTTAAGTAGTATCTCGGAAGGACAGCCGCTGGCAGTCCTGGAGTCCTTTGCAGCGGGACGTCCCTGTGTGGTGACAGACGTGGGATGCTGCCGGGAACTGATAGATGGAATGGAAGGCGATACATTAGGACCGGCCGGGTATTGTGTGCCGCCGATGCATAGAGAGGCCCTCTGCAATGCTCTGGAGAGAATGTGTACTCATCAGGAGGAGCGGTACCAGATGGGGCAGACAGCAAAGAAACGGGTGGAACAGTTTTTCCGCCATGAAGATATGATAAAAAATTACCAGAAGGCTTATGATGAGGTGTTACATAGATGGCAGGAATTGGATTCAGCTTAAAAAGATTATTTCAGAAGAAGGGTTTTTTCTCCCTTTGCAGAGCTTATGGATATGCGGGAGTGATCTGTGCAGGTCCTATGCTGCTGGGGGTGATTCTTCTGCTCGGGATGGGGATGGCGGCAAGGCTTGCCGGTATGGATGCCCATGAACGCGAACTTCTGAATTGTATGATCACATATGGGCTGTTGGTTTCTCTTACGGTGACCAGCTGGTTTAATATGGTGACGACCAGATATGTGTCAGATATGCTGTATGAAGAACGGCAGGAAAAAATTCTTCCATCCTTTTACGGGAGCTGTGCTGTCATGCTGATCATCGGTGGGGCAGGCTATGGGATTTTCCTGTGGTTTTCCGGAGTATCTTTCCTTGAGAAGCTTCTTTGTTTATGGTTTGCCATGATATTGATTGTTGTATGGATGGAGATGGTATACCTGACCGCGCTCAAGGACTTTCAGGCTATTGTGTTTGCCTTTGCATTTTCCCTGATGGTAGGTTTTTTCCTGGCACTTTTGTTTGTACTGGTAGGATGGGTCAGTGTAGCGAGCCTGTTGTTTTGCGTGATCGTGGCCTATGGCATCATGATGGTCTGGTATTATAAGCTTCTTCTGAACTATTTTCCGAGAAGCCAGGGCAGCAGTTTCAATTTCCTGCGGTGGTTTGACCGCTACCGGTCGCTGGCTTTGTCGGGCGGCTTCTTAAACATCGGGTTGTTTGCTCATCTGGTGATCATGTATTTCGGCCCGCTTAAGGTACAGGTAGAAGGTCTGTTCTACGGAGCCCCCAGCCACGATGTTCCGGCCCTTTGCGCATTCTTTTCTATTCTGATTACGACTGTCAACTTTGTGACATCTGTGGAAGTACGGTTTTATCCGACCTATCGGAATTATTATGGCCTGTTCAACGATAATGGTGCGATACGGGATATCGATCAGGCTGAGGAAGAGATGCTGGGAACGCTTGAAAAGGAATTGACGTTTGATGGTCATAAGCAGCTGATCTCTACAATTCTGTTTCTGGTGTTTGGAAGTATTATATTTGAAAATCTTCCGTTGGGATTTAATGATACATCTTTAGGAATTTATCGTTTCCTGTGTGTGGGATATGGAATATATGCCGTTGCAAATTCCATCATGCTGATCCTTCTGTATTTTGAGGATTATGCCGGAGCCCTGGCGGGAACGGCAGTATTTGCAGTCGTTAGCGTGATTCTCACTATTTTGCAGAACATGTTTGGTTCAGTAGAGTATTTTGGCCTGGGATTCCTGGTTGGCGCACTGGTGTTTTATGTAATCGTCTGGCTGAGGCTGGAGTGGTATACAAAACGCCTGCCGTATTTCCTCCTCAGCCGGAAGTTCCTTCTGCCAGATCAGGAGACAGGGCTGTTTGCAAGAATTTGTGATCATTTAGATAAGAAGGATCACAGACAGGCGCAGAAGCCAAGAAAGAAATGGGAAAAGAAATATAAAAAAAGGAAATGGACGCTGGTTGGTTCCTTTGCCTTGTTTCTGGTGTTAAGTATGAATGGATGTGGGGCAGCTGATGCGGATACTCAGGAGAAGCAACAATCAGCAGTCGTACAGGAAGCAGAGGAAGAGAATACAGGGACGACTGTGGAAAAGGCACAGACCAGGGAAGAGCCGCTGCGTGACAGCGAAACTATTTATGCCGATGACGATGAGACTTCAGTGGTAACCATGTATCTGACGGTACGTACCGGGAATGCCGCGGATAATACGGACCATACCTGGACAGAGATAAACAGCCATGATGTTTATTATTATGAAGATAATAATCTGGATCGTTATAATTGTGAAGCTCTGCTGCAGGTTGGAAATGAAAACGGGCCGTCTGCAGGAGAGGTTGGCTATGGCGAGAGTGCATCTAATGCGACCGTACAGATCAGAGGGCAGACCTCTTCAAGTCATGAACAGAAAAATTATAAGATTCGCATTAAAGAAGGAATGGGCGAATGGAGAGGTCAGCGGACGATTGCGCTGAATAAACACGTAAGTGATCCTTACCGTTTTCGTAATAAGATGGCCTATGATCTGATGAAGAAGATCCCCCAGATGATGAGTGCCAGGACACAGTTTGTCCATCTGTATGTAAAAGATGAAACAGCCGGTGGAAATGGGGAATTTACCGATTATGGTCTTTATACGCAGGTCGAGCAGATTAATAAAACCTATCTGAAAAATCACGGACTTGATAATCATGGACAGTTGTATAAAATTAACTTTTTTGAATGGATGGAGTATGAAGATGTCTGCCTGAAAACCGATGAGAGATATGATGAGAAAGCTTTCAGTCAGTATCTTGAAATAAAAGGGAGCGATGACCATACAAAACTTCTGGAAACCATTGATGAAGTCAATGATTATGCCATTCCTATTGAAGAGGTGGTGGAAGAGCATTTTGATATGGAAAACCTCTGTTACTGGATGGCATTCCATATTCTGACGGGTAATTATGATGTGGGCTCTCGAAACTATTATTTGTATAGCCCCCTGAATTCCGAAAAATGGTACATCATTTCATGGGACAATGATGTTATATTTTCCAGAAATTATTACCGGCTGGACAATTATACAGAAGGGGAATCCTGGGAGCAGGGAATGACGCAATTTCTTCATATTCCATTGTTTAACCGCATTTTACGTGAAGAAAAATACAGGGATATGCTGGCTGATGCGATCGAAGATCTGCGGACCAATTATCTGACACCGGATCAGATATCAAATATGGCTTTCCAGTATGCCGACGTAGTACGCCCGTACCTTTATCGGGCTCCGGATTTGGAATCTGCATCTTTAGAAGATGAAAATATGTATAACAGTTTAATCTCAATGATTGCTGGAGAAGTGGAAGAAAATTATGGATATTATCTGACCAGTCTGGAAAAGCCATGGCCGTTTTTTGTCAGCACGCCGGAAGTCTTAGAAGACGGAAGAATTTCAGTGCAGTGGGATGTCTCATATGATTTAGACGGGGAGGATATCCGGTATACATTTATTCTGGCGAGAGATTACAATTTTACAGATGTCATTTACCGGGAGGATAATATGTATCTTCCAGAGGCCACATTTGATGCTCTTGATCCCGGTATATATTTTATCCGGGTACAATCCACGAATGAGTCTGGTTATACACAGGAGTGTTTTGATTATTATTCTACAGAATCTGATGGAAAAGCTTATGGTGCAAAAGCGTTTATTGTAAATGCAGATGGATCAATTGAAGATTATACAGAGGAGTAATTGTGGTTAGATAAAGGAGAGGATTCATGAGAAGGAAGAGTATATTAGTTACATATCTGCTGGCGGGAGCGCTGTTTTTGTCCGGCTGTACGGTGTCTGGTGACAGTGGTGTACTGGTAAGTGCAGACGAGACGTATGAAACTTCCGGAGAGGATCCGGAGGACTACAGGCTGGAAGATAACAAGTCACTGTATGATGACGATGAGGACGGAGTCATTACCATGTATCTGACGGTTGGAAAAGGAAACGAGGACGATGGAACGGACCATACCTGGACAGAAGTAAACAGTTATCCCCTGGAATATTATGAGAAAAATGGAATCAATCCCTACCGCTGTGAAGCGGTGTTGCAGATCGGAGATGAAGAAGGACCTGTAAACGGAGAGTTTGGATATTCTGACCGTACAGCCAACGCGACCGTGCAGCTCAGGGGGACAGGGGCATCCTCCTGGCAGCAGAAGAGCTATCGGATCAAGATCAAGGACGGCAGTGGGGACTGGAGAGATCAGAAGACAATTTCTCTCAACAAACATGTGACGGATCCGGTCCGCTTTAAAAATAAGCTGGCATATTCTCTGATGGAAGATATTCCGCAGATGATGGCTGCAAGGACCCAGTTTGTTCACCTGTATGTCAAGGATAAAACAGAAGGCGAGGATGGTCTGTTTGAAGATTACGGCCTCTACACGCAGGTAGAACAGGTGAATAAAGCATATCTCCGAAACAGAGGCTTTGACAGCGATGGAGCGCTTTATCAGACTACATCAGCCTTTGACTGGCAGAGGCATGAAGACAGCATTCTTGCATCAACCGATGCGGACTATGACAAAGACAAGTTTGAACAGTATCTGGAAGTGGATGGTTCAGAAGAACATGATTCTATGGTAGAACTTCTGGATGCCGTAAATGATGAAAGTATCCCGATCAGCGACATTGTAGCCCGGTATTTTGATTCCGATAACCTGTATTACTGGATGGCCTTCCATATTCTGACAGGGAATGCGGATGTTCTGGACGGGAATTATTATCTGTACAATGCAAGAGGGCAGGACCGGTGGTATTTTATTTCCTGGGATAATGACGGTATCCTGAATGAAGGGTATGAGACTCTCAGAGATGAGAGTTATAACCGTTCCTGGAAAAAAGGAATCTTCCTGTATTCTGACACGGTATTGTTCCAGAGGATTCTTAAGGATGCTTCCTGCAGAGAAGATCTGGATCAGGCAGTGGAAGACTTAAGCCAGAACTACCTGACGGAGAAAAAGGTGAAGGATAAGATTGATACATACAAAGAGATGACCGAAGAGTATGTCTTTCGGCTTCCGGACCGTACCTATGCCCGGGCAACTCAGGATGACTATGAGGCGCTGGCGGAGAGTATGGCAGGAGAAGTAGAGGCAAATTACGCAGCATACCAGGAGAGCATGTCATCAGCATGGCCGTTCCATATCCTGACACCGGAAAATAACGGTGGGGAGACAGTTTTATGCTGGCAGGAAGCATATCGCTTTGATGGTGGAGACGTGTCCTATACGGTAGAACTGGCAAGAGATTATTCGTTCAGCCAGCATCTTGTACAGCAGACAACGGATAAGACGAGTATCTCTGTGGATACGCTGCCGGCAGGCCAGTACTTCTTAAGAGTACGCGCCGAAGGGGCAGATGAGATCAGCCGGGATGCATATGAATCTTACCGCACGGAGGCAGGAACGGTATGTTACAGCACGCTGTGCTTCTATGTACAGAATGATGGAAGTATTGTGGCGGTAGAATACAGTGAGGATGATTGATATGGAAGTTTATCGGAATGAGTGGAAATATTATATTTCACTGTGGGAAGGAGAAATGCTGAAACAAAGACTTCTGCCGTTTATGGAGATGGATCCCCATGCTGAGAATGGACAGTATACGATCCGCAGTCTATACTTTGATGATTACTGGGATTCCTCGTATACAGAGAAACTGATGGGAGTGGAAAACCGGAAAAAGTGGCGGGTTCGTATCTATAATTACAGTGATGCCGGGATCAAGCTGGAGCGGAAGAGAAAGCGCGGAAGCTATATTCACAAGGATGCGGCGCCTCTTAGCAGGCAGGAGTTTGAGTGGATCCTGGACGGGAAATACGAATTTCTCCTGAGAAGTCCTTACTCTTTGTGTCAGCAGTTTTATTATGAATGTATGGTTCATGTACAAAGGCCCAAAGTGGTGGTAGATTATGAGCGCACACCGCTGATCCGGAAAGAAGGAGATGTGAGGGTAACTTTTGACCAGGATGTGCGCTCGGCAGCCTTTAACTATGATATTTTTGATCCCTGCCTTCCGACCAGGTCCATCCTGGATCCGGGAATGATGGTGCTGGAAGTAAAATTTACAGAATTTCTGCCAGAGGTGATCAAGGAACTTCTTCCCCTTGACGGGCAGCAGTTTTCAGCAATATCAAAATATACCCTCTGCTATGAGGCCGCCTTTTTCCGGACGGATGCGATGGCGGGAATATCGAAAACAAACAGGAGGAGAAATCGATGAATATAAGAGATTATTTCAAAAATTCTGTGTGGGAGTCCTTTATGGGAGGACAGGGACTGACTACGGATTTTGTGACCACCGCGGTGGTTGCCATGGCGCTGGCTGTGATCCTTGGATTCTGTATCTATAAGATCTACGGCATCTATTTTGGAGGTGTGGTGTTTTCCAGCTCTTTTGCAGTCACACTGGTAGGAATGACGGTTTTAAGCTGTATGCTGACGCTGGCGATCAGCAGTAACATCGTGATCTCCCTTGGTATGATCGGTGCGTTGTCTATCGTGCGTTACCGGACGGCGATCAAAGATCCCATGGATCTTCTCTATCTGTTCTGGTCCATTTCAGTAGGGATCACACTGGGAGCAGGCCTTTCGGTGCTTGCCATTGCAACGATGATCATTATGACGGTAGTTGTCCATTTGTTTTATAACCGCAGGAAAAGAGGCACGATTTTTATTCTGGTGGCACATTATGTTTCCCAGGATGCAGGGGATGAGATCTTAAAGATCCTGCATAAAATGAAACATCAGTTAAAATCCAAGACAATCCGGGGTGAAGTTACCGAGCTTACCATGGAGCTGATCTGCCGTACGGATAACACCGTATTCCTGGAACAGATCCAGGCCCTGGAAGGCGTCCAGGATGCAACCTTGATTCAGTATAATGGAGAATATCATGGATAAATCAAAGATACCCTATGTTCTGATGGCGATCCTTGCTGTAGCCATTGCCGGAATGCTTCTGTATATCATTCCCTACCGCTACCGTCTGAATCAGACCACAGAATATCAGGAAAGCGGCAAAGAACTTGATAATCCGCTGACCGGCTATGCCCCTGAGGCGGAAATTACGGAAGAGTGTGAAGATTCCCGGCTGGTTTATATCGGGCTGACCTGGGAAATGTGGGAGCCTTCTCCGGGGGAGTATGATATTGATGCCCTGGAAGACTATTTTCACACTGCCAGGTGGAAAAGGCAGAATAAGCACGCCGTCCTCCGGTTCCTGTGTGATGTGCCGGGAGAGGAACGCCATATGGATATCCCACAGTGGCTCTATGATCAGACCGGGGACGGAGAATTTTACGATACAGAGTATGGGAAGGGCTATTCTCCCAACTATGAAAATGAATACCTGATTGAAAGACATCAGATGGCGATAGAGGCTCTGGCAGAGTATTGTAACAAAGACGACTTTGTGGCTTATGTAGAGCTTGGCAGTCTGGGACACTGGGGCGAATGGCATACCAATACGGATGAAGGCCTTTCACCGCTTCCGGATGCAGAAGTCTGCTGGGATTATGTGCTGGATTATTCGGATAATTTTCATAATGCCAGGCTGCTGATGCGGAGGAATTTTGTGATGGCGGCAGAAGGCGGCATGGGGCTGTACAACGACATGACCGGGCACGAAGGGGATACGAAAGAGTGGCTGGACTGGATAGAAAATGGAGGAAGCTTTGAGACCTCTGGAGCCCCATTGGAGTATCAGACGATGGGAAGCTTCTGGCAGAATGCACCCTGCGGCGGAGAGTTTACCAGCCGGTATCCCATGGAGGAACTGCTTGACGAGAGATTTGACGATACTCTCAATATGATAAGGGAAACACACATGACCTTTATCGGTCCCAAATGTCCGGAAGGAGAGTTAAAAGACAGTGAGGCTGCCAGAGAACTGGAACAGGAGCTGGGGTATCGATATTACGTTTCGCAGCTGAGTACCAGATATTCCTTCGGGCAGGGACAGCTGGATGTGGAGATGACATGGCAGAACGGAGGCCTTGCGCCTCTTTACTGGGACTGGCCGGTAACCATGTATGTTTATGATAAAGATGGAAACCTGAAGTATTGGGAGACGATAGAACTTAATCTTTCAGAGCTGTATCCGGGAAGGGAGATCGAAACACTGACCCATATCCCGTTTACAGAAGAGTTCAGAGACGGCTTTCAGATTGGAATCGGTATTACAGATCCAGATGAGGAAGAGACAGTGGAACTTGCGATGGATGCCGATGTGGAAGACGGCGTACAGATTATTTATACATATGAAAAGTAAGGAGGAGTCAGTATGGCAGAGAATGGAACGTTTCGGACAGCGTTGTTCGGCGGATATAACAAGGAGGATGTTGACGAGTATATTAAGACCCTGGAGCATGAGATTGAATCGATCAAGGTGCTCCACCAGAAAGAGAAGCTGGAGCTGATGCGCAGAGCAGAGGACAGTGAGGCGGAACTTGCACTTGTAAGGGAGGATCTGGAATCAGCCCGCGACAAGATGGAGAAGACAGAAACAGGTGATCAGGATGATCTGGAAGCGCTTCAGATCCTGGAAGAAGAGACTGCAAAAGCGAAGGCAGCTGAGACTGATAAGGGGGCTCTTTTACAGCTGCAGGCAGCATACGACAAGCTGGAGGAAGAGAACCGCAGACTGCAGGAACAGCTGGAGAAGAAGGATGATCTGTTTGACTATGACACGGTAATCAAGATTATGGAAGAGGCAAGGACGAATGCTGAGCTGATCGAGAAAGAGGCAAAGCAAAAGGCAGATCAGATGATCGAAGAAGCAAAGGACCGTGCACTGGCAGAGGAAGAAAAGCAAAGACACATGATCACATCCCGGGTTAATGCACAGCTTGAGGAAAAAGGTGTTCAGCTTATGGCAGCAAAATATAAGATTGAGCAGTATATCAAGGAAATCGAAGGGGCGCAGCAGGGTCTGTATCTGTTGAATACCCGAATGGAGAAAATGGTCAAGGATATGCCGGTGCGCCTGGATGATTACTGGGAGGGGGAAGAATTTCGTCAATTGGAAAAGAAAGATGACGATGCAGCGGAAAAGGAAAAATAATATATAAGATCTATGATGATCAGGAGGGGACAACAGGAGGAAAGGGATATGACAGAGGGAGAAAGACCGGCAGAGCTTCTGGATGGTGATGCGGCCAGAGCATATATCACAGGACATCTGGAGCAGATGACTGAAAAAGATATGTGTGCAGTCTTTATGATCGATCTGGACCATACGGTAGAGATCGTGGGGATGCTGGGACAAAAAGGAAAAGACCGTATCATACAGCAGACAGAAGAAATTCTATCCATGCTGTTCAAGGCTTCCGACCTTGTCAGCCGGGTAGGAAACGATGAATTCCTGATTTTCTGTGCCGGGAAGATTACCGAGGAGGAAGCCCGGAAAAAAGCGGAAAATATATGCAGTCATATACAGTCGGATTGTAAAGACGAATCCGGAATACAGGTGACAGCCTGTACAGGAGCCTATCTGACCGGAGGAGAAGGCATTGCCTTTGACAAACTGTTCGGCCAGGCAGCAGCAGCTCTTTTTGAGGCAAAAGAAAGGGGAAGAGGCAGTAGTTTTGTTCTGACGGATCAGGATATAAAAAGTACAAGACCTGCAAAAAAGGTGAGCGGAATCTCAATAGATACGATTCTTGCGTATATGGACGAAGGAGTCAGTCTGATTGAGGTCGGGCCGAAGCTCCAGATTATCTATGCCAATCCCGGATTTTATCAGATGCTGGGAATTGGTGAGGGTTCACTTTCACTTCCCTGTGAACTTACAAAGATTGGCATTCATCCTGATTATGAGACAGATTATGAGCAGTTGATCCGGGAAGGCGTGAGAAAAGAAGGATTCTCAGAGCATTTTCATCGGATTTCCAGAAATGGAAAAGACTGGGTATGGAGACATGTCCGGGTCGTTAAGACTGCGTATCCGGGCAGAAAATATCCAGTGATGCTGGAACTGTCTACGGATATTTCTGAATTGATCCAAACGGAACGAAGGTTAAGAGAGAGTAATGAGAGGCTTCGGGTGGCATTTGGTCAGACGCCTCATTCTTTGTGGGAGGTGGATCTGGAGGAGCGAACATTTAATGTTTATAATGTGAATGAGCAGTGCTGTCAGCGGAATCTGGAAGTCAGGGATTTTCCCGAGTCATTTTTAAAAAAAGGGATTGTGCATCCGGATTCGGCAGAAGATTTCCGCATGTTTACAGAGAAATTATTAAAAGGAAAAGCAGCCGGCAGCGGAAACTTTGTCATTCTTGACCGGGTGGGTAAAGTTTACGGATGGGTCTCCATGTCATACCGTATGATCTACGATGAAGAAGGTAAGCCGGTAAAAGCGATCGGTGTTCAGTCCAAGCTTCCGGGGTTATCCGGAACTGGAGGAGGTTTTATGAGACGCCGGGCAATCCCGGAGATCATGCGTCGGTATCTCCTGGTGCGGATGAAGGTGAACCTTACCAGGAACGCAGTGGAAGAGATCTGGATTGATGGAGCAGATCAGACAGCCTGGACCTGGGGAAGAACCTATTCTGATATTATTGAACTGGAGAAAAAGAAGCTGTTCATACAAAACAGCGCCAGAGAATTCGGGGAAAGGTTTCAGCGAGAACATCTTCTGGAACTATACGAAAAAAGGATCAGATGGTCAACGAAGGAATTTCAGAGAGTTGATGAAGCAGGAAATATCGGGTGGATCACAGATACGGTCAATCTGGTCAAAGACAGTGAGAGCGGAGATATCTATATGTATGCCTGTACCAGTGATTCCGGGCTTCGGCATAAATGGGAAGGGATGATCAACGGTACGGCCGAGAAAGATCCGGATACCGGGATCTATACGGTGCAGACAGTGCGAAAAATATTTGAGGCGCTGTCTGGCCGGGGAAGTAAGACAGAGTGCGCCCTTTCGCTGATCCGCATGCTTGGAGAAGAGCAGAACGAAGAGCTCCACCGTTTTGCGGCAGTGGCCTTTTCGATGGCAATGGGCATTGACAGTATCATCGGGCAGTACAAGCTGGATACCCTTCTGGCGATAATCCCAAATGCCGGCAGCAGATTTGATGTCAAGCGCCGGATAGAGGATGCGTGCGCATATTTCAGGAATGCCATGTATGGTGATCCTGAGATGGAGAATCTGCGATTTGTGGCAGGTACAGTAACGGAATCGATGGAGACGGCTGACTATGACAGCCTTTTGATCCGCGCCGGATATCTGAATGAGCGAGGGAAAAATCTGGCGATGGATACAGTTGTGTTTCCGTCAGAAGAAGAGGACTGGTCGTGGATGACCCTTCAACAAGCCGACGAAGAAGGAACAGTTGTAGTGGAGTCAGAGGAGGTAGAACGACCACTGACTAAGAATGAACAGGCAGCGGCATTCCACTGTATTGCAGATATGCTGTCCGCCAAATCTCTGGAGAACTCTCTGACAGATGTCCTGCGTGGTATCGGAAGATTTTACAGTGCGGCGAGAACGTATATTCTGGAAATCACGGAGGATAAAAAATCCGTTGATATGACTTATGAGTGGGCGGGAAGCGGAAAGCAGTCCATCCGGCATGTTATGCGTGGTGTACGGCTGACAAGAGTCCCCATCCTGAAGAACTGTCTGGAGGAAGGAGCGCCTGTCTGTATGGAAAGCTCAGTCTCCGTTTTTCCCGGAAAATTCCAGGGAAAGCCCTGGCGTTTTACGGCATTCCCCCTGCAGCAGGAGCATAGGATCACGGGATTTTTATGTGTGGAAAATGCACAGACACACGTAAAAGATCTGGCGCTCCTTGGAACTCTTGCTCCTTATATCATGGGAGAAGAAAAAAGATTTTACAATATGACGGAGAGAGCATTGGAAAAGGGACAGGATTCGCTGACAAAGCTGCCTAACCTGAGCTCTTACATGGATGTGAGCTATTCCCTGGATTCGGATGCCTATACATCGATGGGGGCATTGGCTTTGGATATTCCCAATTATTCTGTGATCAACAGCAGTTATGGCTTTGAATATGGGCGGAAGATGCTGTTGTATATTGCAGAAACATTGACAGGTGTCTTTGGAAATGCATATATTTTCCGGACCTGGGATGCAGAGTTTGTCGTATTATTTCCGAATACGATACAGGAAGTGTTCACCGGGCGGTGTACCAGACTGCGCACAATGATACAGCGCCGGTATCCGCGGCAGGTAAGGATCGGATATGTCTGGGCGGAAGGCGTATTTTCTGCAAGGAATATGGTAAAAGAAGCCCGGACGATCATGAGGAGTGAAAATGTAAGGGAGCCGTTTTCAGACAGATCAGAATTGATGGAAGGCCATAGCCCGGAGCAGATTTCAAAAAAATCGTTTGTACCCTATTTTCAGCCAAAGGTTGACATGAGGACGGGAGCTTTGACAGGTGCAGAAGCGCTGGCAAGAAAAATAGGTGAAAATGGAGAAATTATGCTGCCGAGAACATTTATCGAGCCGCTGGAAGAAAGCGGAAGGATCCGGGAACTGGATCTGTGTATGGTGGAGATGGTGCTTCAGCAGCTTTCGACGTGGAAGGCAGAAGGTCTGCCGCCTGTCTGTGTATCCATTAATATTTCCAGAGTGACTTTATTTAATCCGACGACACTGGCATCGATCCTGGCGCTTCAGAGCCGTTATCCTGAGATTCCTCCAGATCAGATAAAACTGGAGATTACAGAGACGGCAGGAGATATGGAAAAGGCATCTCTGGCAGAGGTCGTGGACACTTTCCGCCAATGTGGGATCCAGTTTGAACTGGATGATTTTGGCACTGGTTATGCAAATATTTCGGTATTCAGTAATATTAAATTCTGCGCGGTGAAGCTGGACCGCAGTCTGGTCCATGATCTGCCGGATAATGAGATCAGCAGTATGATGGTGGAGAATCTCACACAGATCTGCCAGAATATTGATATGAAGTGTATTGCAGAAGGAGTGGAGACAAAGCGTCAGGCAGAAGCTCTGATCAAGGCAGGGTGTGTATATGGACAGGGATTTTATTTTGCCACACCGATGTCTGCTCACGAATTTGAAAAAAGATATCTGAAGAATGTAGCCAAAGAGGAGGTTGATGCAATTGACAGAAGCAAATAATATCCAGACGGACAAGAATCCTTTGATTGTCGGAATCGGCGCGTCTGCCGGAGGGCTGGAGGCCCTGCAGCAGTTTTTTCAGCATATGCCGGGAAACAGTGGCTTAAGCTTTGTCGTGATCCAGCATCTATCGCCGGATTATAAGAGCCTGATGGCTGATATACTTGGAAAGCATACAGAAATGACCGTGGTTCAGGCGGAGCAGGAAATGGAGATTCTGCCAGATATCGTTTATCTGATACCTCCCAAGAAAAACCTGTCCATAAAGGACGGGAAGCTGCTTCTGACAGACATCGTGCAAGGACAGCTGAATCATCCGATCGATATCTTCCTGACAACGCTGGCGGCAGAAAAGAAGGAAAGGGGGATCGCAGTTATCATGTCCGGGACCGGAACAGACGGGACCAGTGGGATAAAGGCAGTCAAAGAGCATGGAGGGCTGGTCATTGTCCAGAATCCGGATACGGCAAAGTTTGATGGAATGCCCAGAAGCGCGATCAATACAGGCCTTGCAGACTTTATTCTGTCTCCGGAGGAGATTGTAGATGAAATCTTAAATTTTTCCAATTATCCGACGTTGATCCGGCCGCAGGAGCAGGAAGAACTATTTACAGATGAGGAGACGTTTCCGAGAATTTATTCGATTCTTAAGAGAGTCAGCGGGATTGATTTTACGAATTATAAGCGAACGACTGTACTCAGGCGTATTGAACGGCGGATGGTGGTTACGCACAGTTCCAGCCTGGCGGAATACGTCAATCTGATCGCAGCGGAGGAAGAGGAGGCGAATACCCTGGTCAAAGAAATCCTGATCGGTGTGACCAATTTTTTCCGCGATCCTGAATTTTTTGAAAAGCTAAAAAGGGATGTCATCTACAATATTGTGGAACGGGCCGGAGAGAAGGATCCCATCCGGATCTGGAGCGCAGGATGCTCCACAGGAGAGGAAGCTTATTCCATCGCCATATTGTTTAAAGAGGTGCTGGAAGAGTTGAATCTGCAGAGAGATATTAAGATCTTTGCGACGGATGTGGATGCAAAAGCCATTGAGCAGGCAGGAAAGGGTGTATTCTCAGAAAGTATCCTGGACGACGTCTCCAGTGAACGGCTGGCAAGGTTCTTTACGAAGAAAAATGACCAGTATCTGATCTCAAAGGAGATCCGTCGGATGATTATCTTTGCTCCCCACAATATGCTTTCAGATCCGCCTTTTGGAAAGCTGGATCTGATCAGCTGCCGGAATGTGATGATCTATTTTCAGCCGGTATTGCAGAGATCCCTGTTCGGAATCTTTCATTCGGCTTTGAAAAATGGAGGGTATCTTTTCCTGGGCAAAAGCGAGACAGCAGGAGAATATACGAATGTGTTTGCGCCGGTGAGTGGTGCAGAAAAAATATACATACATAAAGGAGAAGGAAAAGTGGACGAATTTACACCGCCTGCATTTAATATACCAAATATCCATACGGTTTCACCAAGAACCATCAGTGTATCAGAGAGAAATGCAGGAGATTACGCAATGGAGAGCACCTATGTGCATTTTCTGGAAAACTTCCTTCCAGCATCGGTTGTTTTGGATGAGACCAATCAGGTCATTCATTTTTTCGGGGATTATCAGGAATATTTGAAGATTGCCCCGGGAAAGGCAACATTTAACTTTTTCAGTATGATCCATAAAGATTTAAGTCTGGTATCATCGACGGCTCTGAACCGATGCAGATCAGAGCATATGACAGTGACTTATACAGGCATTGCCATGGACTGCCCCCACGGGAGAAAAGTCATAGATTTGACAGTCAGCCCCGTGCCGGGACAGAATGGTGAGGACAGTGGCCTGATTGCCGTTTTATTTATAGAAAACAGGAACCTGAAGACGGAAGGTGTCACTGAAAAATACGACGTGGACAGTACAGCGGCACGCAGGATCGCAGACCTGGAACAGGAGCTTCATGAATCGCGTAACGATTTAAAATCCACTATCGGAGAACTGGAGACAGTCAATGAAGAACTGCAGGCAGCCAATGAGGAACTTCTGACTGCGAATGAGGAGCTGCAAAGCTCCAATGAAGAACTACAGTCTGTCAATGAAGAACTCTATACGGTGAATACAGAATATCAGCAGAAGTTAGACGAGCTGACGATGCTGACCAATGACCTGTCCAACTTCCTGTCCTCAACGATGATCGGAATTCTTTTTGTAGACAGCAATCTGAATATCCGGAAGTTTACCGAATATGTGGGACGTGAATTTCAGCTGATGGAGCATGATGTGGGACGTTCTCTGCAGATTTTTGCCCACAGTTTTCCGGAAGAAGATATTGTAAAGGATGCCAAAGAAGTATCCAGGAATCTGGTGCCCATTGACCGGGAAGTAACAGCCATGAACGGCAGGTATTATACACTTCGGATCGCTCCTTACCGGACTACAGAGAACAGCATCCGGGGGCTGGTCATTACGATTATCGACAGCCTGGGGGCACAGGACTGATCCGGCGGTACCATCGGCAGGCGGAAGATTCGGTATTGACACTTACCAGTCAGGCTCGTATACTATATATCATAAGTGAATAAGCAATCTTCAGGGCAGGGTTCGTTTCCCTACCGGCGGTAAAGCCCGCGAGCCGATATGGCATGATCCGGTGAGATTCCGGGGCCGACAGTTAAAGTCTGGATGAAAGAAGATAACAGGATGCAAGACATGTTGTATATTTGCAGACACTGCTCTGGAATGGAATCATTCCAGAGCTTTTTGCGTTTCCGGCGCAGGTCTTGTTTCTGCATAAATATTACAGACCCTGAAGAAACCAGTTCAGGGTCTTTTCTTATGTGAGAAAGAAGGAAGATCCGGTACTGAAGTTTAAGGAGGTGTATGAAATGAAAGACGGCGAATATATGCGCCGTGCGCTTAAACTGGCAGAGAAAGGAATGGGATGGACGTCACCGAATCCTATGGTAGGTGCAGTGATAGTCAGGGATGGACGGATCATTGGAGAAGGTTACCATCAGAAATATGGCGGGAAGCACGCGGAAAGAAATGCGCTGGAAAGCTGCAGGGAGTCTCCCGGAGGAGCTGACTTATATGTGACGCTGGAGCCATGCTGCCATTATGGAAAGCAGCCGCCTTGTACAGAAGCAATTCTTGAGGCCGGTATCCGCCGGGTAGTGATCGGCTCTTCGGATCCCAATCCTCTGGTGGCAGGAAAGGGCGTCCGATTTCTCAGAGAACACGGGATAGAGGTAAAAGAGCATGTGGAAGAAGCAGCCTGTGATGCACTGAATCAGATTTTTTTTCACTATATCAGAACAGGACGTCCGTATGTGGCCATGAAGTATGCTATGACCATGGATGGAAAGATCGCGGCATACACCGGAGCGTCCAGGTGGATTACCGGAAAGGAGTCAAGAGATCATGTCATGTGTCTGCGGAAGCAGTACCGGGGGATTATGGCCGGCATCGGCACAGTGCTCGCGGATGATCCAATGCTTACCTGCCGTATTGAGGGGGCAAAAGATCCTGTCCGGATTATCTGTGATACCCATCTTCGGATACCGGAGGATTCGAAGATAGTACAGACAGCAGATAGAACAGAGACGATCCTGGCAACATCCTGCAGCGATAAAGACAGGTACAGACCCTATCTGGAAAAAGGATGTCAGATCCTGGCTGTGCCGGAAAAGGATGGCCATATTGATCTGAAGATACTGATGAAGGCACTGGGAGAAAAAGGGATTGACAGCGTACTGCTGGAGGGCGGGGGGACCTTGAACTGGTCGGCTCTGAAGGAAGGAATTGTACAGAAAGTATTTTGTTATATCGCGCCAAAGCTGCTGGGAGGCAAAGGAGCTAAAAGTCCTGTTGAAGGGCTGGGATTTCCAGATCCCAGGTACGGTGTGCAGTTGATAAACAGGAAATATACAATCATCGGAGAAGATATGATGATCGAAGGGGAGGTGAAAGCAGATGTTTACCGGAATCATTGAGGAAACCGGAGTCATAGGTCGGATCAGAAGAGGAAGCGCTTCGGCGGTCCTGACCATCCAGGCGGAGAAGGTGCTGGAAGGGACAAAAGCTGGAGACAGCATTGCGGTAAACGGTGTCTGTCTTACGGTAACAGGTCTTGGACATGGCTGGTTTGAGGCAGACGTGATGCATGAAACCCTGAATCGCTCTGCACTGCGGACATTGCGGCCGGGAAGCCGGGTTAACCTGGAACGGGCTATGCCGGCAGACGGGAGGTTTGGCGGGCACATTGTGGCTGGTCATGTGGATGGCACCGGACAGATTATCCGGATTAAAACAGATGATAATGCTGTCTGGTATACGATCCAGACAGAACAAAAAATTATGCGTTATATTGTAGAGAAGGGATCGATTGCCATTGATGGTATCAGCCTGACGGTGGCAGAAACCGGAGACAACTGGTTTTCCGTCTCAATAATCCCACATACCATGCGGGAAACCATACTACAGGAAAAGAACCAGAAAGACCTGGTGAATCTGGAAAACGATGTAATCGGAAAATATGTAGAAAAGCTGATGACAGCCCCGGAAAAAGAAAAGAAAAACACGATGACTGAAGAATTTCTGCACCGGTGCGGTTTCTGAGACTGAAGATGACGGTATAAAAAGATAGAAAGGAAGAGAAAAATGTTTCAGTTTGACACGATTGAAAAAGCTCTTGAGGATCTGCGGCAGGGGAAACTGATCCTGGTAACTGATGATCCGGAGCGTGAAAATGAAGGAGACTTTATCTGCGCAGCTCAGTATGCTGATACAGAGAATATAAATTTCATGGCCATGCACGGGAAAGGTCTGATCTGCATGCCGATGTCAGAGGAATATGTCAGGAAGCTCAGGCTTCCGCAGATGGTGTCTGAAAATACAGATAACCATGAGACTGCCTTTACCGTGTCCATCGACAGTGTGGAGACGACCACCGGGATCTCGGCAAAAGAACGGTCGATAACTGCCAGGAAATGCGTGGAGGACGGGGCACGTCCAGAAGACTTCCGAAGACCGGGGCACATGTTTCCATTACTGGCAAGGAAAAATGGTGTGCTGGAGAGGGAAGGACATACCGAGGCTACAGTGGATCTGTTGAGACTTGCAGGCTTAAAAGAATGTGGTCTCTGCTGCGAGATCATGCGAGAGGATGGCACCATGATGCGGACCAAAGAACTAAAGGAGCTGGCACAGAAGTGGCAGATTACGTTTATCACGATCCAGGATCTGAAGGAATACCGTAAGTGCCATGAGAAGCTGGTGGATCAGGTGACAGTGACAAAGATGCCGACCAGATATGGAAACTTTACTGCCTATGGCTATGTCAACCGGCTGAACGGTGAACATCATATCGCACTGGTCAAAGGAGAGATCGGAGATGGCGAAAAAGTCCTGTGCCGGGTTCACTCGGAATGTCTGACCGGGGACACTTTCGGATCCCTGCGCTGTGACTGTGGGCAGCAGCTGGCCGCGGCAATGACTCAGATCGAGAAGGAGGGCCGGGGCATCCTGTTGTATATGCGCCAGGAAGGCCGGGGGATCGGGCTGATCAATAAGCTGAAAGCTTATGAACTGCAGGAGCAGGGAATGGACACGCTGGATGCAAACCTGGCTCTGGGATTCGCTGCCGACGAAAGAGAATATTATATCGGAGCACAGATCTTAAAGGATCTTGGCGTAAAGAGCCTGAGGCTTCTGACCAACAATCCGGATAAGATCTATCAGCTTAAAGAGTTCGGTATGAAGATTACTGAACGGGTGCCTATTCAGATGAGTGCTACAGAACATGATCTGTTCTATCTGGAGACCAAGCAAAGACGCATGGGACATCTTTTAAAATATCGATAGAAATCAAAGAAGACAGGAGGAAAATGAAATGAGAACTCTGGAAGGAAAATTAGTTGCAAAAGGAATGAAAGTCGGGATCGTGGCCTCACGGTTTAATGAATTCATCACGGCAAAGCTGCTTGGCGGTGCACTGGACGGGCTGAAGCGTCATGAGGTGGATGAGGAGGATATCTATGTGGCATGGGTGCCAGGGGCATTTGAGATTCCGTTGATTGCTTCGAAAATGGCAAAGAGTGGAAGGTATGATGCCGTAATCTGTCTGGGAGCAGTGATCAGAGGCAGCACGACCCATTATGATTATGTGTGTAACGAGGTGTCAAAGGGGATTGCAACCGTCTCTCTGGCAACAGATATCCCGGTACTGTTCGGCGTCCTGACCACGGAAAATATTGAGCAGGCCATCGAACGGGCAGGAACAAAAGCCGGAAATAAAGGGTATGACTGTGCTTTAAGCGCCATCGAAATGGTAAATCTGATCCGTGAGATTGAAGGATAGAGGTTGTTCCTGGCCGGAGATTCTGTTATGATGTGCATTAGATAAAAAGAATCGATTAAAGGAGCGGCAGATGAGACGAATAGCAGGAATGGTGCTGGGAATATGGATGATACTCGGGATGGCAGGCTGTTCATTAAAGAATCCGGAAAGTCAGCAGGAGCAGGTGAATTTTTTCGGCATGGACACGTATATGACCATTACAGCATATGGAGAGAGGGCCGGACAGGCTCTTGAGCAGGCACAGAAACGGATAGAAGGATTAGAAAAGGAATGGTCTGTTACTGATGAAAACAGTGAGATCTATCAGGCAAACCACAGTAACGGCTCGCCAGTGACTCTCAGTGAGGATACGAAAGAGGTGGTGGAGTTTGCACTTCACATGGCAGAAGAGACTGGCGGCGCCTTAGAGCCCACTATTTATCCGGTATTGGAAGCATGGGGATTTACGACCGACGAAAACAGGATTCCCTCATCGGAAGAACTGCAGGCACTGATGGAGCATGTGGGGTATGAAAAAGTATCCCTTGATGGAAATATGATTCGGCTTCCGGAAGGAACCGAACTGGATCTGGGAGCGGTAGGCAAAGGATATGCTGCTGATGTAGCGGCAGAAGTGATCAAAGAACAGGGAGTAAAGTCCGCGCTTTTGGATCTTGGAGGAAATATTCAGGCGGTAGGGTCAAAACCTGACGGCACAGACTGGCGTCTTGGAATCCGTAATCCCTTCGGCGACGGCCAGATTGGTATGCTGAGAGCTTCGGACTGTGCAGTGGTGACCTCAGGAAGCTATGAACGTTACTTTATAGGAGAGGATGGAAAAAAATATACTCATATCATCGATCCCAAGACAGGTTATCCGGTAGACAATGGCCTCGTGTCTGTAACGATTGTAACAGAAGAAGGAAAAATGGCAGATGCCCTTTCCACAGCCATGTTTGTCAAGGGACTGGAAGGAGCGCAGGATTACTGGAAAAAGCATCAGGATTTCGATATGATCGCTGTTACAGAGGATGGAGATGTTTACGTGACGGAAGGGATTGAACACCAGTTTACACTGGAAAAATTCTCCCAGAATATGGAGCTTCATATCATAACCGCATAACGGTCATGAGATATTCAGTGACAAATGTATGTTTTTTCGTTATAATAACAGCTGTAATGTAGCAGATACAAGCAGGAGAAACACATGAATGAACAGGCATTAAAGAAACGATTAAATCACCTGACGATTGCAGTAGTTATTATCAGTGCCCTGATTCTGGCAGGCGGTGGTATTGCGTCCTATTACCTGAGAGGAATGCTGCAGAATACGCTGACCGGACAGATGGAAAGTGAAGTACAGCAGTATAAGATCAATATCAGACGTCAGATTCAGGCGGATTTTCAGACGTTGAATACACTTTCCAGCTTTTTGCAGTTCGGAAACATGAGTACAGAAGCTTTTGTGGAAGGACTGGTTACCTCAAAACAGTATCACAATTTTGACCGCATGGGGTATTTCCAGACGTCAGGAACAGGGATCCGGGTGACGATAGATTCAAAGGTAGAAAGGAATGCCGGTATTGATGAATTAAATGAAAACGTGCAGGCGGTTGTAAAGGATGCCTGGAAGGGAAAAAGCGGGATTTCCAGAATATACCAGCCCCTTGATGACGGGGAGGCTGCCTATGCCTATGCGGTTCCTGTCTATTCAGGGCAAGAAGTTGCAGGCGCGCTGACGGCCGGCGTCAGTATGGACACAGTGACCGAGATTCTTCAGGATCAGTCCCTGCTGAAAGGAAAAGGCTATATTCATCTGATTTCTGACAGTGGAGAAGTACTTGTACGATCTGAGGACAGAGTGATCGAAAAGGAACTGGATACGATTTACGAGGATGAATTTATCGAACCGGATGAGCAGCAAAAAATCAAGAAAGCTTTGGCAGCAGGAAAATCCTGTCAGTCAGAGTTTACTTATGACGATGTGACCTATCAGATTTTTTTGGAACCATTGGAAATCAATGGATGGTATCTTTTTTGTGTCCAGACGGCAAGAAGTGTTAACGGAGAAGTCTACCATATGATGGAGAGTACCAGGGTGGTGACCATCGTGGTGTTGTTGATCCTTCTCTTTATGATCATCTACGGGTACCGGCTGATATACCGAAGTAACCAGAGCCTGATAAAAAGTGCCTACTATGATCCTCTGACCGGGGCATACAACCGGAATAAATTTGAACAGGAAGCCTCAAAGGTCATTGAAAAAACTCCGGAATACAGTCTGGCTGCCATGAATATCCGGCAGTTTAAGTTTATTAATGAAATATTCGGAAGCCAGCAGGCGGACCATCTGTTGTGCTATATCAAAGAAGTAATCGCGGGTCATGTCCGGGAAGGAGAATATTTCTGCCGTGGTACAGATGATATGTTTTATATTTTGCTCCGGGATACCGACCGGAAGATCATCAGGGAAAGGCTGGAAGAAATGATCGGAGAGATCGGTCTCCATGCGATATCGGTCAACCGTGATTACCAGATCCTTATGTACTGTGGAATTGTTATTGGCACGGACGTATCAGATGTGCGCCCCACCGTTCAGAAAAGCATGACACATGTCAGATTTGCGCTGGATACGGCCAGGAAATCTCTGAAAAAGTATATCTGGTTTTATGATACCAGTCTTCATGAGGATGAGAAACTGCAGAATTACGTGGAAAGCCATATGCGTCAGGCGATGGAAAACGAAGAGTTTCAGATGTATCTTCAGCCCAAGGTAGATTTACGGACAGGCAGGATCAGTGGGGCAGAGGCTCTGGTCCGCTGGATTCCCGGTTCTGGAAAGATGATCTATCCGGGGCAGTTCATTCCAATCTTTGAGGAAAATGGATTCTGTGTACAGCTGGATCTGTATATGGTCGAAAAGGTATGCAGACAGATTCGCACATGGATGGATCAGGGATCAGATCCAGTTCCGCTGTCGGTTAATCAGTCAAAGCTTTTATTCTATGAATCGGACTATACCGATAAACTGAAGGCGCTGCTTGAAAAGTATCAGATTCCTGCCAGGCTGATCACGTTGGAGATCCTGGAAGGACTTGCCATGGAAAATATCGAGGAACTGAATGAGAAGATCGTGCGCCTGAAGGAAATCGGATTCCAGATTTCTATGGATGACTTTGGAAGCGGATATTCTTCATTGAACACACTGGCCAGCTTAAAGATTGATGAACTGAAGATTGACAGAGGTTTCCTTCTGAGATTACAGGATGCGAAGGAGGATTACAGGAGACAGGTCATTATCATGGACGAGGTAGTGAAACTGACGAAGAAGCTGAAGATACGCACGGTAGTGGAAGGCGTTGAGACAGAAGAAAATGAGAAACTGGTCCAGAAACTGGACTGTGATTACGGGCAGGGTTATTATTATGGCAGGCCGGTAAGTGCAGAGGAATTTACGGAAAAATATATATCTATGGAAGGTGATAAAAAATCTATATAGATCTTGTTTATAATCTCAATTGTACAGAAAGAAAATAGAAAAAGCCTGGACAGGAAGAAGAAAACCTGTCCAGGCTTTTTTTGTTTGTAAACACTCGCTGACGCTTTGTCTTTCATGGAGTATACGGGATTCGAACCCGTGGCCTCAACAATGCGAATGTTGCGCGCTCCCAACTGCGCTAATACCCCATCGGTAATAAGTATAGCACAGCAGATAAAAAAATCAAGATTGATTTTTCCGCTGGCAGAAGTAGAATAGAAAGTGAAATCACATTATATAACATAGATGGAGGGATAAGCGATGAAAGTCTTGATGCTGAACGGAAGCCCGCGTGTAAAGGGGAATACAGCAATTGCACTTGAGGAAATGAAAAAGGTTTTTGAGCAGGAAGGTATTGAGACGGAAGAAATCCTGGTAGGGAACAAAAATATCCGGGGCTGCATTGCCTGTCAGACATGTTATGAGAAAGGAAAATGTGTGTTTGATGATATTGTCAATGAGATTGCGCCAAAGTTTGAAGCGTGCGATGGACTAGTTGTGGCCAGTCCTGTTTATTATGCGTCAGCCAATGCCACACTGATCGCGCTTCTGGACCGTCTTTTCTACAGCACTCACTTTGACAAGCGGATGAAGGTGGGAGCCAGCGTGGTAGCGGCAAGGCGCGGCGGCCTTTCAGCTACCTTTGATGAGTTGAATAAGTATTTTACGATCTCCGGAATGCCGGTTGCTTCCAGTCAGTATTGGAACAGTATCCATGGCATGGAACAAGGAGAAGCAAAGGAAGATGCAGAGGGACTTCAGATCATGCGGACTCTGGCACGGAACATGTCATTTTTAATGAAGAGTATCGCATTGGGAAAAGAAAAGTATGGACTGCCGGAGGCAGAACAGCAGCAGGCCACAAATTTTATCCGGTAATGGAATAAAATTTCCTCTGTTTACAGATACTAGCAGTACGGCTGTGAGAGAATTACTGTAAACGGAGGAAACAGATATATGAAAGCAACAGGAATAGTCAGAAGAATTGATGATCTGGGAAGGGTCGTAGTACCCAAGGAGATCAGAAGGACGCTTCGGATCCGCGAGGGAGATCCGCTGGAAATCTTTACGGACAGAGAGGGCGAGATTATTCTGAAGAAATACTCACCGATCGGAGAGCTG
This sequence comes from uncultured Lachnospiraceae bacterium, assembly GCA_900553355.1. Classification (GTDB taxonomy): domain Bacteria; phylum Bacillota; class Clostridia; order Lachnospirales; family Lachnospiraceae; genus Merdimonas. The sequence continues at coordinate 14,537 of USDK01000012.1, read as the reverse complement.
TCTGCATTTGCAAAGCAATATGCAGAGAGTCTGGCACAGACTATGGGATGCCTGGTCTGTATCTGCGACATGGATCAGGTGGTGGCAGCGGCAGGAACAGGGAAAAAGGATCTGTCAGATAAGTATATCAGTACTCAGCTGGAAACACTTCTGGGAGACCGGGCCCCTGTGTTATTCCCGGCGCAGGATAAGAGCAGCGTCAAGATTGTAAGCGAACAGGAAGAAGAATATGCGGGAGAAGTCATCCACCCGATCATCTGTGAAGGAGACGTGATCGGGGGCGTGATCCTTTTGTCAAAGGATGAAAAAAAGAAATTTACCGGGACAGAGCAGAAGGTGGCCAGCTGTGCCGCGGATTTTTTGGGACGTCAGATGGAGCAATAATGGAATAAATCACAGACTGCCGTCATACCTTGTGTTAGACAAGGAGGGACGGCGGATGGAAAGAAAAATTCGAAAAGACACCAGGGTCTTGTGGGTGCTCAAGGCGCTCCTTGCAGCTTATGTGATCACGGGAATCCTGCTTTTGCTTCTGGCTATGGCCCTGTACCGGCTGGAACTGAATGAAAAGAGCGTATCGGCGGCAGTGATCGCTATCTATGTCCTGTCTACACTGGTGGGCGGGGTCGTCATTGGAAAACTTGCAAAGGTCAGAAGATTTCTCTGGGGGCTGGGGCTTGGCAGTGCTTATTTCATTCTGCTCCTTTTGATTACTCTGGGAGTATATCATACGCTGAGCGGCGACAGCATACATCTTATGACGACTTTTGTGCTCTGCGCAGGAGGAGGAATGGCGGGAGCTATGATATCCTGAGAAAAATGGATTGCGCAATCGCAGGTAAGATGATATAATAGCATAAGTTGAAAGATAAGGAGGAATGTGAACATGAAACATGTGAAGACATTAAATACACAGACCATGAACAATAACCTGAAAAAGAGCGGCTGCGGTGAATGTCAGACATCTTGTCAGTCTGCCTGCAAGACTTCCTGTACAGTAGGAAATCAGACCTGCGAACAGAAAAAATAGTCATCCGATCAGGAACATGAAAATTGCACGCCGGAAGGCATGAAAGCTTCGAGAGTCTGGGAAGCCAGGCTCTCTGTTGTTGTGAGGGAAATGAAAAAAGAGGATAAGGAAGGGGTATTACCTTGATTCATCAATACAAAAATAATGGATACAATATTGTCCTGGATGTCTGCAGCGGAGCGGTACATGTGGTGGATGACCTCTGCTATGACGTGATCAGTGTCCTGAACGGACAGGAAAAAGATTATACGGCTGAAGAGCTGAAGGCGCCGGAAGTATACAGTCTGCTGGAGGAGAAGCTGGGAAAAGTCTATCCGGCTGACGAGCTTAAGGATGCACTGGAGGATGTGGCAGAACTGACAGAAGCCGGACAGCTGTTTGTGCCGGACACCTATGAGTGCATGGTAGATGAAGTGAAGAGACGCAAAACCGTAGTAAAGGCATTGTGTCTGCATATTGCTCATGACTGTAACCTTGCCTGCAGGTATTGTTTTGCAGAAGAAGGCGAGTATCATGGAAGACGGGCTCTGATGAGTTATGAGGTAGGGAAAAAGGCACTGGATTTTCTCATTGCGAATTCCGGAAACCGCAGAAACCTGGAGGTGGATTTCTTTGGAGGAGAGCCACTGATGAACTGGCAGGTGGTCAAGGATCTGGTGGCTTACGGAAGAGAGCAGGAAAAGATTCATGACAAGCACTTCCGGTTTACAGTTACTACCAATGGAGTACTTTTAAATGATGAGATCCAGGAATTTATCAACCAGGAGATGGACAACGTGGTGCTGAGCCTGGACGGAAGAAAAGAGATCAATGATAAGATGCGTCCGTTCCGGAATGGAAAGGGAAGCTATGACCTGATTGTTCCCAAGTTTCAGAAGCTGGCAGACAGCCGGAACCAGGAGCGGTACTATGTCCGGGGAACATTCACCAGAAATAATCTTGATTTTTCAGAGGATATCCTGCATTTTGCGGATCTGGGATTCAAGCAGATGTCTATCGAGCCGGTAGTAGGAGATGAGACGGATCCCTATGCTATCCGGGAGGAAGATCTGCCAAAGATTATGGAAGAGTACGATAAGCTTGCCAGGATCATGGTCCAGAGGGAGAAAGAGGGAAGAGGTTTCAATTTCTTCCATTTTATGATAGACTTAGACGGTGGACCGTGCGTGGCAAAACGGCTTTCCGGATGTGGCTCCGGGACAGAATATCTTGCAGTGACCCCATGGGGAGATCTGTATCCCTGTCATCAGTTTGTGGGAGAGGAAGAATTCCTGATGGGTAATGTAGATGAAGGAATCGTAAGACCAGAGATTGCAGATGACTTCCGCAGCTGTAATGTCTATTCCAAAGAAAAATGCCGGAGCTGTTTTGCGAAATTTTACTGCAGCGGCGGCTGTATGGCAAATGCATATCATTTTCATGGAACCATCCATGATACATATGATATTGGCTGTGAGATGCAGCGTAAGCGTGTGGAATGCGCGATCATGATAAAGGCCGCTCTGGCCGATGCATCGACGATGCAGGAAAATGCAGGAAAGGAAGTAGCAGAACATGAATAAGAAAAAGGGCATAATCAGCCTGGTGCTTATGGCTGTCGTGATCATTCTGCTGGGATATACGACAGCGGTAGGTTTTGGAAAGACTGGTACCGGTGCGATGAAGAACATCAAGCTGGGGCTGGATCTGGCAGGCGGTGTCAGCATCACTTATCAGGTGGAAGATGATAATCCGACGGCGGAGCAGATGAGCGACACCATCTATAAGCTGCAGCTTCGTGTGGAGCAGTACAGTACAGAGGCCAGTGTATACCAGGAGGGGGATGACCGGATCAGCATCGAGATCCCCGGGGTCAGCGACGCCAACGAGATCCTGAATGAGCTGGGTAAGCCAGGCTCTCTGGAGTTCCAGACGTCTGACGGAGAGACGGTGATCACAGGGGCAGATGTGGATACAGCCAGCGTACAGTCTGGTCAGGACGACATGGGAAATGCTGAGTATTCCGTAGAACTGGTGTTAAATGATGAAGGAACACAGAAGTTTGCAGATGCCACAGAAGCAAATATTGGACAGCCTATCTCCATCATCTATGACGGAGAGACTATCAGCAGTCCTACCGTGCAGTCTGCAATTACTGGAGGAACCGCATATATTACTGGTAACTTTACCTATGAAGAAGCAGAGAATCTGGCTTCCACCATCCGTATCGGAGGCCTGCAGTTAGAGCTGAAAGAGCTTCGGTCCAATGTGGTGGGCGCCCAGCTCGGAGAAGAGGCGATCAGTACCAGCCTTCTGGCAGGTGCGATTGGTTTTGCTATCGTATTTCTATTCATGATCTGCGTATACTATCTGCCGGGACTGGCATCTGGAATTGCGCTCCTGATCTATATAGAAATTGTTTTAGTAATCCTGAATGCGTTTAACGTGACGCTGACCCTGCCGGGTATCGCCGGTATTGTCCTGAGTATCGGTATGGCCGTGGATGCCAATGTCATCATTTTTGCCCGCGTACGTGAAGAACTGACCAGAGGCAAGAGTATTAAGAATGCGTTGAAGACAGGATTCCAGAAGGCGATGTCGGCGATCGTGGATGGAAACGTAACGACTCTGATTGCCGCGGCGGTACTGTGGTTCCGGGGATCCGGTACGGTTAAGGGATTTGCTCAGACTCTGGCGATCGGTATCGTAGTATCTATGTTTACAGCTCTGGTGATTACAAGGCTGATCATTTTTGCTTTCTATGCCATTGGACTTCGGAATGAGAAGCTTTACTATCATCCCAAAAAGGAAAGAAAGCCGATTGATTTCCTTAGTAAGAAAAAGTACTTCTTTACTTTGTCTATTGCGGTGATGATCATCGGACTGGCAGTGATGGGATTTAATTACTCCAAGGGTCGCGGGGCGTTTGCCTATGGCCTGGAATTTGAAGGGGGTACCTCGACCACAGTAGAGTTTAATAAAGATTATTCGATCAATGAGATCGACAAGGAGATTGTTCCGGTAGTGGAAGAAGTGACCGGAGACAACAATGTCCAGACACAGAAAGTAGAAGGATCAAATCAGGTCATCATTAAAACAGTAACGCTGGATCTTGAACAGCGTGAGGCGCTGGATCAGGCTCTGGCAGATCATTTCCAGGTTGATCCTGATACGATCACTGCAGAAAATATCAGCTCCACCGTCAGCAGCGAGATGCGTCAGGATGCTGTGATCGCAGTACTTACTGCAGCAGTATTCATGCTCTTATACATCTGGCTGCGGTTTAAGGATATCAGGTTTGCTACCAGTGCAGTGCTGGCGCTGCTCCATGATGTGGTGGTTGTCATCATATTCTACGGAGTGTCCAGGATTGCCATCGGCAATACCTTTATCGCATGTATCCTGACGATCGTGGGATATTCGATCAATGCGACGATTGTTATCTTTGACAGGATACGTGAGGAACTGCATTACAAGACCAGGTCGACGGATCTTAAGCTTCTGGTCAACAGGAGTATTACAGAGACGCTGACCAGAAGTATCTATACGAATCTGACTACCTTTATTATGGTCGTAGTTCTCTATATTCTGGGCGTCAGCTCCATCAGGGAGTTTGCGCTGCCGCTGATTGTCGGCATTGCATGGGGAGCTTATTCTTCCGTCTGCATCACAGGTGCCCTGTGGTATGTGATGAAAACAAAGATCGGCGGAAAGAAGGCTGCAGGAAAAGGAAAGAAATAGCAAAACGGGAAACGGCCGATGCCATGGAATCTGGCAGGCCGTTTCTTTTATCTGTGGAGGAAACGATGGAACGATGGGTAATGCTCCGAAAAGGAGCAGATTTTGCAAGGATCGGAGAAAAATTTGGAATCAGTCCAAGGCTTGCCTGCCTGATCCGGAACAGGGATGTGATCGGTGACGATGCAGTCTCCCGGTATCTGGGGGGGACGATCGGAGATCTCTATGACGGCATGCTGATGAAGGACATGGATAAAGCCGTGGAGATCTTAAGAGAGAAGATTGCAGACGGAAGCCGTATCAGAGTGATCGGTGACTATGATATTGACGGGGTTAATGCTACCTATATTCTATTGGAAGGACTCCGCCGCCTGGGCGCGGAGGTGGACAGTGATATTCCGGACCGTGTGACGGACGGATATGGGTTGAATCTCCATCTGATCCAGAGGGCCTGTGATGACGGGGTGGATACTGTTGTTACCTGCGACAACGGCATTGCAGCATCAGAAGAGATTGCCTTTGGCAAGGATCTGGGAATGACAGTGATCGTGACCGATCATCATGAGGTGCCGTTCGAAGAGTGGAATGGAAAGAAAGAATATCTCCTGCCGCCGGCAGACGCTGTGGTAGACCCGAAGCGGTCTGACTGTACCTATCCTTTTTCCGGACTGTGTGGAGCAGCAGTTGCTTATAAGCTTATGGAGGCTCTGTGGGAATCTATGGGAAGAGATGCCGAAGATCTGGACGATCTCATCGAAAATGTGGCGATTGCCACAGTGGGCGATGTGATGGATCTGCAGGGTGAAAACCGGATCTTTGTAAAAGAAGGGCTGCAGATGCTGGGAAGGACCAGGAATCCGGGACTTCGGGCATTGATTGAATGTACGGGACTTGCGGATAAGACGATCAGCGCATATCATATCGGCTTTGTGCTGGGACCGTGTATCAATGCCAGCGGACGTCTGGACACGGCAAAACGGGCGCTGGCTCTTCTTGAGGCAAAGACGAAGAAAGAGGCGGACCGGCTGGCCGGCGATCTGAAAGCCCTAAATGACAGCCGTAAGGAAATGACGGAGCAGGCAGTAGCGGAAGCAGAGCTGATGGTGGAGGCTTCGGCTCTGAAGGATGACCGGGTCCTGGTGGTCTATCTGCCTGACTGTCATGAGAGTCTGGCCGGTATCGTGGCTGGAAGAATCCGGGAACACTACCATAAGCCTGTATTTGTGCTGACAGGCGGCCGCGACGGACTGAAGGGGTCGGGACGTTCGATTGAGACCTATTCGATGTATGAGGAGCTGAGCCGCTGCAAGGAACTTCTGACAAAGTTTGGAGGACACCGTCAGGCGGCGGGGCTATCGATGAAACGAGAGAATCTGGAGCGGTTCCGAAAGATGATCAATGAGAAATGCGAACTGACGCCGGTGGATCTGATGGAGAAGGTTGTGATCGATATGGAAATGCCCTTTTCCTGTGTGACTGAAGGACTGGTACAAGAACTTGGTCTGTTGGAACCTTTTGGAAAGGGAAATACAAAGCCTGTGTTTGCAGCCAGAAATGTGGTTCTTGAAAATGTCAGGATCCTGGGGAAAAAGAAAAACGTGCTGAAGGCAGAGGCAAGAGATGGGGCGGGCAGCCGGATAGAAGCCCTGTACTTCGGGGATATTGAAGATTTGAAGGGAAAGGCCGGACAGCTTTTGTCTATTACTTACTATCCTGGTCTTAATGAATATATGGGTAAGGTGACACCTCAGATCATCATCACCCATTATCAATCTTCGTAAATGTACAGAATAGTTTGAAAATAAAGGGAAGTAATGATATACTTAAGATTGTATTAATATTTTTAAGAGAATGGAGAAATGACGATGAAACGGATTGAGGACTATGTAATCAGTATTCCGGATTTCCCGGAGCCGGGGATTATTTTCCGGGATGTGACCAGTGTGCTTCAGGATGCAGACGGCCTCAGACTTGCGATTGATCTGATGCAGGAAAAGCTGGAGGGCCTGGAGTTTGACCTGATCGCAGGGTCAGAGTCCAGAGGATTTATCTTTGGAGCGCCGATTGCATATAACCTGCATAAGCCATTTATTCCTATCCGGAAGAAGGGAAAACTTCCAAGAGAGACGGTGTCCATCCAGTATGAGCTGGAGTATGGCACCGCAGAGCTGGAAATGCACCGGGATGCGGTAAAACCGGGGCAGAAGGTCGTTCTGGTGGATGATCTGATCGCTACCGGAGGGACGAATGAGGCTATGATCAAGCTGGTGGAAGGCCTTGGCGGAGAAGTGGTAAAGGCTGTATTTCTGATGGAGCTGGCAGGCCTGAAGGGCCGGGAACGTCTGGCTCAGTACGACGTAGATTCGGTCATCGTATATCCTGGGAAATAATATATACTAGAGAGAGGAGGCGTTAATATGTCAAAGTCTGCAACTACTTATGAGGCGATCGACGGACGGATCGCACCGGAGTCCATTACGGAGGATACCATGAGCGGACTGGAGATCGTGGACGGGCATGCGGTAAAAGCGCCCGGCGACTATGAAGATCCGGATCGTTTGTATGACATGTTAATCGCCCGTATCCGGAAATATCATCCCTCTACGGATGTATCCATGATAGAGAAAGCATACCGCATGGCAAAGGAAGCCCATGGCGAGCAGTGCAGAAAATCAGGAGAACCCTACATTATTCATCCTTTGTGGGTTTCTATTATCCTGGCGGATCTGGAGATGGATAAGGAGACCATTACCGCCGGTATGCTTCACGATGTGGTAGAGGATACAAAATTTACAGAAGAAGATATTAAACGTGAGTTTGGCGACGAGGTGGCGCTTCTGGTAGACGGCGTTACCAAGCTGGGAAGGCTGTCCTATTCTTCGGATAAGCTGGAGCTTCAGGCAGAAAATTTAAGGAAAATGTTCCTTGCCATGGCCAAGGATATCCGGGTGATCATCATCAAACTGGCGGACCGCCTTCACAATATGCGGACGCTGCAGTTTATGACTCCTGCCAAGCAGAAAGAAAAGGCAAAGGAGACCATGGATATCTATGCACCCATTGCACAGAGGCTTGGTATTTCCAAGATCAAAACGGAGCTGGATGACCTGGCGCTTAAGTATTCCCAGCCGGAAGTGTTTTTCGATCTGGTCAGACAGATCAACGCGAGAAAAACAGAGAGAGAAGAATTTGTACAGCAGATTGTGGATGAAGTGTCAGATCATATGAAAAACGCCAATATCAAGGCAGAAGTCAACGGACGGGTCAAACATTTCTTCAGCATCTATAAGAAGATGGTCAATCAGGATAAGACGGTGGACCAGATCTATGATCTGTTTGCAGTGCGGATCATTGTGGATTCAGTGAAGGACTGTTATGCGGCTCTTGGTGTGATCCATGAAATGTATACGCCGATTCCCGGAAGGTTTAAGGATTATATTGCCATGCCGAAGCCAAACATGTATCAGTCTCTTCATACTACACTGATGAGTTCGGTGGGGCAGCCTTTTGAGATCCAGATCCGGACACAGGAGATGCATAAGACGGCAGAATATGGTATCGCGGCCCACTGGAAATATAAGGAATCTAACGACGGCAAGAAGAGCGTGGAGGCCCAGGAGGAAGAGAAGCTGAGCTGGCTCCGGCAGATTCTGGAGTGGCAAAGAGACATGTCCGACAACAGGGAATTTTTAAATCTGATCAAGGGAGACCTGGATCTGTTTGCCGAAGACGTATACTGTTTTACCCCTCAGGGAGATGTGAAGAATCTTCCCAACGGTTCGACACCGATTGATTTTGCCTATGCGATCCACAGTGCGGTGGGAAATAAGATGGTAGGCGCCAGAGTTAACGGAAAACTGGTAAATATTGATTATAAGATCCAGAACGGAGACAGGATTGAGATCCTGACTTCGCAGAATTCCAAAGGTCCCAGCCGTGACTGGCTGAACATTGTCAAGAGTACCCAGGCAAAAAATAAGATTAATCAGTGGTTCAAAAGAGAATTTAAGGAGAGCAATATCATCCGTGGAAAAGAGATGATTTCTTCCTACTGTAAGTCAAAGGGTATTAACCAGAGCGATATCATGAATTCGAAATACATGGAAGTGGTCCAGAAAAAATACGGATTCCGGGACTGGGATGCTGTGCTGGCAGCCATTGGACACGGCGGCCTGAAGGAAGGCCAGGTAGTCAACCGCCTGATGGAAGAGTACAACAAAGAGCATAAGCAGGAGATCACGGATGAGGTGGTCCTGGAACGGGTTGCGGAGGCTTCAAAGAATAAGGTTCATATCGCAAAGTCTAAGAGTGGGATCGTGGTCAAGGGGATCGATGATGTGGCAGTTCGTTTCTCCAGATGCTGCAATCCGGTTCCCGGTGATGAGATCGTAGGATTTGTGACCCGGGGAAGAGGGCTTTCTATTCACCGGACCGACTGTGTGAACATGCTTCACCTGACGGAGTCGGAAAGGGCCAGACTGATTGACGCAGAGTGGGAGAGCGATGTGGCAGAAGAAGAAGGAGGACAGTACCTGGCGGAAATCAAGATGTATGCACACGACAGGCAGGGACTCCTGATGGAGATGTCCAGAATCTTTACAGAGGCGGATGTGGATGTAAAATCGATGAATGTCCGTACCAGCAAACAGGGAACGGCAACGATCGAAGCCGGATTTATCGTCCACGGAAGAGAAGAATTGTCAAAAATTATTGAAAAGCTGCGCCAGTTAGACGGCGTGATGGATATTGAAAGGGCGACAGGTTAAAAATGAAAGTAGAAAAGTTTGTAACAGGGATTATCAGCACCAACTGCTATCTGGCAGTGAATGAAAAGACAAAACAGGCAGTCGTCATTGATCCGGCGGCTGCTCCTGCACGGCTGATGGATCATATCAGGGAGGAAGGGCTGAAGATTGAGGCGATCCTTCTGACCCATGGACATTTCGATCATATCATGGGGATTGATGGCTTTCTTAAGGAGTATGAGGTGCCGGTGTATGTACATGAAGATGATCTGCCGATGATGGAAGATCCACAGTGGAATCAGTCGGCAATTTATACTGCAGGATATACGTTTTCCAAGGCAGAACCTGTAAGGGATGGTCAGGTTCTTTCCTATGCAGGGTATGAGTTTAAGGTTCTCCATACACCGGGGCATACACCGGGCGGATGCTGCTATTATGTGGAATCAGAACACGTACTCTTCAGTGGGGATACCTTATTTCAGAGGTCCGTAGGACGGACTGATTTTAAAGGAAGCAGTACTTCTGCCCTGATCCGCGGAATCCGTGAAAAGCTGATGCCTCTGCCGGATGATACTCATGTCTATCCGGGACATATGGGAGAGACGATGATCGGATATGAGAGAGAGAATAATCCATTTATCCAGGAGTAGAAGATGATCAGAGTTGTTTGCAGAGATGATTCATATTTATATAATGCATATCATATGGTGAGGGCTTTTTTCCCGGAGGAAGAGGTGCACTCTTCTGTGGAGGAGAAAGCCCCTCATTTTGCTGCTGCGATATTTTCGGATGGGGAGGTGATCGCTGCGGATCCTCCGGCCGGAAGGATGACGGCGGAGGAAAAGAGAGGCCTGGACCGCAAGTGGTACCGCATGCTTTCTGAAAGATCCGGGCGCACGCTTGCCTGGGGGATCCTGCTGGGCGTACGGCCTACAAAGATTGCCATGCAGAAACGAGAAGGAGGCTGGGAGGCAGAGCGGTTTATCAGCTGGTTTGAAAGAGAATATTTGGCCAGCCAGGAGAAGGCAGTGCTTGCCTGGGAAATCGCAGGGAGAGAGAGGATGCTTTTGTCACAGCTGGACCTGGAGAAAGGATACAGCCTGTATATCGGGATCCCGTTCTGTCCTTCGGTATGCAGCTATTGTTCTTTCAGTTCGGGGGCTCTTGCGGACTGGCAGGATCAGGTAGACGCCTATCTGGATGCTTTGTGCCGGGAAATCCGTTTTATTGCAGAAAACATGCAGGACAGAAAGCTGGATGCCATCTATATCGGCGGGGGGACCCCCACATCGTTGAGCGCAGGCCAGCTGGAACGCCTCCTGGACTGGGTGGACAGATGCTTTGTAAGAAAAGATCTGCTGGAATATACGGTTGAGGCAGGGCGCCCGGACAGCATTACACAGGAAAAGCTGAAGGTGCTGAGAAACCATGACATCACCAGGATCTCCATCAATCCGCAGACCATGCAGCAGAAGACGCTGGATGTGATCGGCAGAAAGCATACGGTGGAAGAGATCGTGGAGGTGTTCTGGCAGGCAAGAGAACTTGGATTTGACAATATCAACATGGATCTGATCGCCGGGCTTCCCGGCGAAGGATTGAAGGAAATGAAGGATACACTGGGGAAGATAGAAAAGCTTTCCCCGGACAGCCTGACAGTCCATTCTCTGGCCGTCAAGAGAGCAGCGAAGATGGGCCGGGAAGAAGAAAAGGCCCGGATGGGGACAGAAATCGGAGAGATGATCCAGGAAGCAGCCCTCTCGGCCGGGCGTATGAATCTTTTGCCTTATTACCTTTACCGGCAGAAGAATATCGCCGGAAATTTTGAAAATGTGGGCTATGCAAAGGTTGACAAAGCCGGAATATACAATATACTTATTATGGAAGAAAAGCAGTCGATCCTGGCAGCCGGAGCCGGGGCTTCCTCAAAGATCGTTCTGAAGGAAGCAGTAAGAATGCCGGGAAGCCGGAAGAATAAGATGACCAATCTGATTCGGGTTGAGAATGTAAAAGCAATCGATGCGTATATCCGCAGGATCGATGAGATGATAGAACGAAAAGGAGAATGGCTATGGCATTAAAGAAGAAACCGGTTACCGGCATGAAGGACATCCTTCCTGCAGAGATGGAGATCCGTGATTATCTGATCGGTCTTATTAAAAAAACTTACAAGAGTTTTGGATTTACGTCAATGGAGACACCATGTGTAGAGCATATTGAAAATCTGTGCAGCAAGCAGGGCGGAGATAATGAGAAGCTGATCTTCAAGATTATGAAGAGAGGCGAGAAGCTAAAGATTGATCAGGCAAAAGAGGAAAATGATTTGGCAGACGGAGGTCTGCGTTATGATCTGACAGTTCCGCTTGCAAGATATTATGCTAACCATTCCAATGAACTTCCGGCACCTTTCAAGGCGCTGCAGATCGGTAATGTATGGAGAGCTGACCGTCCGCAGAAAGGACGTTTTCGTCAGTTTATGCAGTGTGATATTGATATTTTAGGTGAAGCATCTGCACTGGCAGAGATCGAGTTGATCCTTGCGACAACAGCAATGCTTGGCAAGCTGGATTTCAAAAATTTTACAGTTTGTATCAATGATCGTGGAATTTTAAGAGCAATGGCTGCATACAGCGGATTCAAAGAGGAAGATTACGATGAAGTTTTCATTATTTTAGATAAGATGGACAAGATCGGTGCAGAAGGTGTAGAAAATGAGCTGATCGAGATGGGCTATGCAAAAGAAAACGTAGAGACATATCTGAAACTTTTTGATGAAGTAAGCGCAGATGTAACAGGAATCCATTATCTGAAAGAAAAGTTAGGAGAATATCTGCCGGAGGAGACTGCACAGAGTATGGAACTGATCATGTCAAGTGTGGAAGAGGCAAAAGAGTGCGAATTTAATCTGAAATTTACACCGACACTGGTGCGTGGACAGTCTTATTATACAGGAACAATCTTTGAAGTAACAATGGATGACTTCGGAGGTTCCGTAGCAGGTGGCGGAAGATACGATAGGATGATCGGTAAATTTACCGGACAGGATACGCCGGCATGCGGATTCTCTATCGGATTTGAGAGAATCGTTATGCTGCTTCTGGAAAATGGATACAAAGTTCCGGCAGCAAAAGAGAAAAAGGCATACCTTCTGGAAAAGAAGCTTCCAAAAGAAAGTATGTTAAAAGTACTTGCAATGGCGAAAAAAGACAGAGAAGAAGGAAAACAGGTACTGATCGTCAATATGAAGAAAAACAAGAAGTTCCAGAAAGAACAGCTTACAGGGGAAGGCTATGCAGATATTGTAGACTGCTACGCAGACCGTCTGTAGAATATAGAGAAGAAAAGGAGAAGGATCATGGCAGAATCAATGCAGGGATTAAAAAGAACCCATAGATGTGCCGAGTTATCTGCAGCGAATGCAGGTGAAACTGTGACAATCATGGGCTGGGTACAGAAAAACCGTAACAAAGGAGGTCTCGTATTTATTGACGTCAGAGACCGTTCCGGAATCATTCAGGTTGTATGCGAAGAAGGCAAGACGGATGCAGCGCTGATCGAAAAGGCCGCGAAGCTTCGTTCGGAATATGTAGTAGCTGTTGTAGGTAAAGTGGAAAAACGTTCCGGCGCAGTTAATAAAAATCTGGCAACCGGAGAGATTGAGATCATTCCGGAAGAATTACGTGTACTTTCCGAGTCTGAGACACCACCGTTCCAGATTGAAGAAAATTCAAAGACAAAAGAAGAGATTCGTCTGAAATACAGATATCTGGATCTGAGAAGACCGGATATGCAGAGGAACCTGATGATGCGAAGCAAAGTTGCGACATTAACCCGTCAGTTTCTCGCAGAAGAAGGATTTATGGAGATTGAGACTCCGATCCTGATCAAGAGTACACCGGAAGGAGCAAGAGATTATCTTGTACCAAGCCGTGTGCATCAGGGACATTTTTATGCACTCCCGCAGTCACCACAGCTATTCAAACAGCTTTTGATGTGTTCCGGATGTGACCGTTATTTCCAGATTGCAAAATGTTTCCGTGATGAGGATTTAAGAGCAGACCGTCAGCCGGAATTTACACAGATTGATATGGAGCTTTCTTTCGTTGACGTAGATGATGTAATTGAAGTAAATGAACGTCTTCTCGCAAAATTATTTAAAGAAGTTCTTGGTGTTGAAGTATCACTGCCGATTCAGAGAATGACATGGCAGGAAGCAATGGATCGTTTCGGTTCTGATAAGCCGGATATCCGTTTCGGAATGGAACTTCAGAACGTAACAGAAGTTGTAAAAGACTTTGATTTCGTTGTATTTAAAAGTGCGATTGAAAATGGTGGAACTGTCCGTGGCATCAACGCCAAAGGACAGGGTAGCATGGCAAGAAAGAAAATTGACAAACTGGTTGATTTTGCAAAAGACTATGGCGCAAAAGGACTTGCATATATTGCAATCCACGAAGATGGAACTGTAAAATCCTCATTCGCCAAATTTATGACAGAAGAGCAGCAGGCCTCTTTGATCCAGGCAATGGGTGGAGAGAATGGAGACTTACTTCTGTTTGCAGCAGATAAAAATAAAGTTGTATGGGATGTTCTTGGTGCACTGCGTCTGGAACTTGCCCGTCAGATGGAATTGTTGGATAAGAATGAGTACAAATTCCTCTGGGTAACAGAGTTCCCATTACTTGAGTGGAACGATGAACAGAACCGCTTTACAGCGATGCATCATCCATTTACTATGCCGATGGAAGAAGATCTTCAGTACATTGACAGTGATCCGGGAAGAGTTCGCGCAAAGGCATATGATATTGTGCTGAACGGTAACGAGATCGGTGGAGGAAGTGTACGTATCTTCAATCAGGATATTCAGAGCAAGATGTTTGAAGTTCTCGGGTTCACACCGGAGCAGGCACAAGAGCAGTTTGGATTCCTGCTTGAAGCATTCAAATACGGAGTTCCGCCGCACGCAGGACTGGCATACGGACTGGATCGTCTCGTTATGCTTATGGCAAAACAGGACAGCATCCGTGATGTGATCGCATTTCCGA
>USDK01000011.1 GCA_900553355.1 uncultured Lachnospiraceae bacterium | reverse complement strand
GCTTGGGATACAAACGCCGAAGGAGTATCATGAACAGCTGAAGGCAGCATAAAAAAGTTGCCCAGCAAAAACTGGACAACCAAAAAACTTTATATTTTTTTCACTGTCTACTTGACGGGGAGCACACCAAAAAAGTGTACGTCCCCGTTCACATATTAGTCATGCTGATTCAGCCATTCCTTCATCAGTTCTACATATTTGTCGTTGTCTTCTACGAAGCACATATGTCTGCAGGTACGGAACAGCTCCCATCTGGAATTCGGGATCCTGTCATACATATATTTTGCAATATACGGTGTACACAGGTCATTCCCTCCGCTGATGACCAGCGACGGCTCCTTGATGTCTTTCAGCTGCTCTGTCACATCATAGTCCTTCAGTGTTCCCTGAGGAGTATACTCATTTGGTCCCCATCCTACGATGTAGGCTTCTCCGCCTTTCTTTACCGGACGGCGCAGGCACTCCGGAGAATCCTCTGTCACTTCTCCTGCTGCGTGGCGAAGCATGTATTCTGTTTCAGCTGCCACATAAGCCGGATCACTGTAATCTCCGGTAGAGGTTGCCTTGTCGATAGCATCCTGCATCTCCTGCGGAAGCTCCTTGATCATACGGTGCTGCTCAATGCCCCACATCCAGGAAGCCGGCAGAGTACTGGACAGGATCAGGCTTTTCAGTCCTTCCGGATGATGGTTACATACATAATCCAGAAGCAGCATGCCGCCCCAGGACTGTCCCAGAAGATGAATCTCTGTAAGACCCAGATGTTCTCTTAAGGCTTTCAGCTCATCGATCCAGGTCTGTGCTGTCCACAGGTCCGGTCGGTTATCCACATAAGATTCACCGCATCCGATCTGGTCATACATCACAAGCTCACGGCCATCCTCTTCTGCCAGGCGGTCCAGCACTTCAAAATAATTGTGCGTAGATCCCGGTCCTCCATGAAGCAGTACCAACGGTTTTTTATTTCCCGTCTTCTTTCCTACGATACGGTAATACGTTTTGTACTCCTTGAATGGCATATATCCCTCTCTGATTTCCATATTGAAACCTCCTTTTTATTCTTCAATCATCATCTTGATGATCTCTTCGTTTGTCTCCTTCATCCCATCTTTTCCAAGTCTTCCGATGTTATGAATGGTTGCTTCTACACCCTGGGTCACGATACCGTCCCCGGCATAGAACTGCTGTCCTCTCAGATACATATTATATCCCAGGATACCTGCGTCTACTGACTCGGCAATCTTGGCTGCACAGGAAGCCTTTGCACCGTCACACACCATGCCGGATACAATAGCCAGTGCATTGACCACCGTGTGAATCACCTCTTCATATCCTCCGCCGCACAGATAAGCAATACCGGCTCCTGCCGCAGCTCCTGCACTGACAGCTCCACAGTAGGCAGAGAGGCGTCCGATGCCGGTCTTCTGATGGATCGCCACCAGATTCGAAAGAGCAAGGGCGCGGTAGGTCTTGTCCTCACCAGCCTTTAATTCCCTGGCGTATTCCAGCACCGGAAGGGAACAGGTCATCCCCTGATTGCCGCTGCCGGCATTGATAATGACCGGGAGTTCACATCCGTTCATTCTGGCATCGGATCCTGCTGCCGCTCTCGCCTTGGCCCGTACCTTTACATCGGCATCTCCATAGGTATCCAGAAGCACGCTTCCGATATTGGCTCCATAATCTCCCCTCAGGCCTTCGTCTGCAATCGCAGTATTATATTCAATCTGACGGCCGATCACTTCCCGGATATCATCCACCTCTACCGTATTGACAAAGTCCCAGATATCTTTCATGTCTAAGAGGCTCCGGTCTGTCAGACCTTCCTCGCTTTCTCCCTCCACCGGAATGTCCAGCAGTACTTCATGATCCTTTTCAATATGTACGATATTCGTATGATAATTGGCGATACGCACCTTGGAATAGGACTCCCCTTTTTTAAGTGTCACTATGATCTCAAAAGTAATCCCATTGTCCACATGCTCTACCGTAATCTTCGTATTCTGGAGGAAGTCCTTCATCTGCCGGATCTGCTCCTCGGATACTTCGGCGATCACCTCCAGCTCCTTTTCGGCATGTCCCGCAATGATACCTGCCGCTGCCGCTGCCGGAATTCCTTTCAGATGATTCGTATTCGGAACGATCACGCTTTTCACATTCTTGATAATGCTTCCGCTGGCCTCCACCTTAACTTCATCGGGAATCTCTCCCAGTATCTCTCTGGCCTTTGCCGCTGCATAGGCAAGTGCGATCGGTTCCGTACACCCCATAGCCGGAACCAGTTCTTCCTTTAATATCTGGACATACGCCTGATATTTTTCCTCATTTCGTTTCACGATTCCACTCCTTTCCCCTAACTTCTATTATATATGCAAAATGTCTGAATTCCTAGCCTTTTTCGTGGTAAACCTTCTCCATTGTAAATCCCCGTCCGCTTACCTCATTGATCTGCGTCACGGTAATAAACGCCTTTGGATCAATCTCATGCACAATCTCCCGGACGGAATACAGCTTACGGTTCTGCACCACGCACAGGACTCCTTTCTGCTCTCTTGCTCCATAACCAGTCTCAATGTGTACCATCGTTACACCGGCATCAATATCCTTTAATACCCTCTCTTTGATCTCGTCAAATTTCTCTGAAATGATAAACAGCTGGATCTGTGACTTACCAAGCAGCATGACCCGGTTCATAAGAACTGTCTCCAGAACCAGCGTCATGATACCGTACAGCACCTGCTCAGACGTAGAATCAAAAATCTGACTTCCCAGTACCAGAAAATCCACGACATAAAGCAGCACCGCCACCGGAATGTGGAACCACTTGTTAAAAATCAGCGCCAGGATATCAGTTCCGCCTGTGGAGGCTCCCACCTTCACGATCAGTCCAATTCCGACTCCCAAGAGCACACCTCCATAGAGGGCCGCCAGCATTATGTTATCTGTCAGTTCTGTGATCCCCGGAATCATCTGCGCAACTGACAGAAACGCCGGATAGGCGAAGGTACTCACGATCGTAGTCAGCGCAAACTTCTTTCCAAGGACGATGGTTCCCCAGACAAACAAAAACGCATTCACCGCAAAGATCAGAAGAGAAAGCGGAAGCGGAATCACTCTGCTTAACATCAGGCCGATACCTGTCGCCCCTCCCATGATGATCCCATGCGGAACGATAAATGCGGCGACCGAAAAAGCCAGCACCGCATTTCCGGCAAGCACGCCCAGGACGGTCTGCAGCAGTTTTAACTTCTTTTTCCCCATGTTCAAAACCTCTCTTTCTTTTGTCCTATGAAATCCCCTTCATGGTCAGCTGGATCCGTTTTTTCTTCAGATCCACGCTCAGCACCTTCACGTCTACCACGTCCCCCACGTGAACGACTTCTAATGGGTGCCTGATAAATTTTTTATCGGTGATCTCAGAGATATGGACCAGACCGTCCTGATGCACTCCGATATCAACGAAAACGCCAAAATCAATGACATTTCGGACCGTACCTTTCAGTACCATTCCTTCTTTCAGGTCCTTCATGTCCAGCACATCCGTGCGCAAAATCGGGTGGGGCATCTCGTCTCTTGGATCCCGTCCCGGTTTTTCCAGTTCTTTTACAATATCCTTAAGGGTGATCTCCCCCACACCTAATTCTCTGGAAAGCTTCTGATAATCTCTGATTGTAAGCGACAGTCCCGTCAGATTGCCATGGCGGACATCCTCCGGACCATAGCCCTGCTTTTTCAGAAGCTTCTCTGCCGCCTCATAAGATTCCGGATGCACACTGGTTCCATCCAGCGGATTGCTGCCGTCAGATATCCTTAAAAATCCAGCGCACTGTTCATAGGCCTTCGGTCCTAACTTCGGCACCTTTAACAGCTGTCTGCGGTCTGCAAATTTACCGTTTTCCTCCCGATATGCGACAATATTCTTCGCAATGGCACCGGAGATTCCTGAAATATAGGATAACAGCGGCGCTGAAGCCGTATTCAGGTCTACGCCCACACGGTTGACGCAGTCCTCTACAACACCGGACAGGGCCTCGCTTAGTTTCTTCTGATTCATATCATGCTGGTACTGTCCCACTCCAATGGCTTTGGGATCGATCTTGACCAGCTCGGCCAACGGATCCTGAAGCCTTCTGGCAATTGATGCCGCACTCCTCTGTCCCACGTCAAACTTCGGGAACTCTTCGCTTGCCAGCTTGCTGGCAGAGTACACCGAGGCTCCCGCCTCACTGACGATCACATACTGCACCTTCTGAGGAATCTCTTTTAACAGTTCTACGATAAACTGTTCTGATTCCCGGGAAGCTGTCCCATTTCCAAGAGAAATCAGGGTTACATGATATTTTTCAATGATCTTTTTCAACAGATCCTTGGACGCCTGGATTTTCTTCGGCGTAGTGGGCGCCGTCGGGTAGATAACCGTGGTTCCGATCACCTTTCCGGTGGGACTTACTACTGCAAGCTTACATCCGGTCCGGAATGCCGGATCCCATCCAAGGACCGTCTGTCCTACGATAGGCGGCTGCATCAGGAGCTGTTCCAGATTCTTTTTAAACACTTGGATGGCACCGTCTTCTGCCTTTTCCGTCAGTTCGCTGCGGATCTCCCGCTCAATAGCCGGGGCGATCAGCCGCTTATAGCTGTCCTGGACTGCCATCTCCAGGACCGGCGTTGTATGAGGGTTATCTGCTCTGATTACTTTTTTCTTCAGATAGCGGATGATTTCCTCCTCCGGCGCCTCTATTCTGACCGTCAGGAACTTTTCCTTCTCACCCCGGTTCAGGGCCAGCACCCTGTGCCCTGCCAGTCTTCCTACCGGCTCCTCAAAATCATAATACATCTCATAGACCGACTCTGCTTCAGGATCCTTTGCCACAGATACAACCCGTCCTCTTTTCATAGTCGTAAGCCGGATCCACTTCCGGTAGTCTGCCTCATCTGAAATACTCTCTGCTATAATATCCTGCGCGCCGGACACAGCATCTGCCGCACTGGCAACGCCTTTTTCCTCATCCACATAATCCAGCGCCAGTTCCTCCACCGGACGCTCTGCCTTTTGCAGCGTGATCAAAGCCGCCAGCGGCTCCAGTCCTTTTTCCCTGGCAATAGAAGCCCTTGTTCTTCTCTTCGGCCGGTAAGGGCGATAGAGATCCTCCACCGCTACCATGGTATCCGCAGCCAGGATCCGGGTTCTCAGCTCTTCCGTCAGCTTGCCCTGTTCTTCAATGCTTCCCAGCACCTGCTCCTTCTTTTCTTCCAGTCCCCGCAGATAGGTAAGCCTCTCATGAAGCGTCCGGAGCTGTTCGTCATCCAATGTACCGGTAGCTTCTTTGCGGTATCTGGCAATAAAGGGAATCGTATTTCCCTCATCTATCAATTTAACGGCAGCATCCACCTGCCATTTTTTCACACCCAGTTCTTCTGTGATTTTCTGATTGATATCCATGCAATGATAATCCTTTCTATTTTTACACCGAAACTAATTATAACGAATATTTCAGGGTTCCGCAACAGTCCTGAGCATACCGAGTTCACTCTGTTTTCTTGAAAAAAACAGGGGGCCATGCTATACTGATAGCAGTCTGAAATTAATAAAGAAAAGGGAGTTTCGTCTATGGGAACAAACACACAGGAACTTTCAAAACAACAGCTGAAATCACGGGAGACAAAGGCCCGGATTTTTAATGCCGCCAGGCAGATCCTGCAGCAGCAGGGCTATGAAGCGCTGTCTATCAAAAACATCTGCGAAGAAGCAGGTGTGTCAAATGGAAGCTTTTATCATCATTTCAAGACAAAGGATGACCTTCTTTCTTATTATATTGAGGAACAGCCCAGCATCAATCCGGACTACCTGGATCTTCCAAAGACCGCGGAAGATGCCAAATCAGCCATTATTCACGTTTATCTGAACTATGTTCATTATTGCCGGGAACTGGGTGTGGCATTCATGTCCAACTACTATACCCCGAAAAATCAATCACTGAATCCGTTGATCCGTACAGAACGCCCCTATCCTATCGTGACGGTCCATGATTATCTGCAGAGGGCCATCGATGCCGGGGTAGTCACACTTCCTCTCCCGCTTGAGGATGTGACAACAGATATCCGGATGATCGTAATCGGCAATGTATTTGAATGGTGTCTGAAAAACGGAGACGCAGACTTTGAGGGGAACATGGAGCGGTCTTTAAAGGTATATCTGGACGGCCTGTTTTAGCAAGCCCCGGAAAGGAGCATAAGATCTATGTATCACTTTATTGTAAATCCGGCCGCCAGATCAGGTCTTGGAAAAGAGACCTGGAAAAAGCTGGAAGCTCTTTTAAAGCAACAGGGGATTCCCTACCATGTTTATTTTACCCGTTATCGGTCCCACGCCACAAAGATTGCATCACAGATCACCGCAGACGGCGCCATGCATACACTGATCGTCCTGGGCGGAGACGGCACCGTCAACGAAGTCATCGACGGCATTGCCTGCCTCTCTTCCGCAGAGCTTGGATATATTCCTCTTGGATCCAGCAATGATCTCGCAAGGGGGCTTGGACTTCCCTCTGATCCTGAGGAAGCCCTGTTTCCTATTTTAAATGCGCCTGCCGTTCCCATCGATGTAGGCTGCATCCAATACCGTGGCAAATCACGGCGGTTTCTGGTAAGTACCGGAATCGGGTTCGACGCTGCCGTCTGTCATCAGGTGATGGTCTCAAAACTGAAGCCCTTTCTCAATCGTTTTCATCTGGGGCGTCTGACTTACGCAGGCGTGGCTCTGCAGCTGATGTTTTTCCTGCGGCCCGGAAAGATGAAACTGATCCTGGACGGGACGAAGGAGGTCTCTTTTAGCAAGGTTTACTTCGGCGCTGCTATGAATCTGCCTTATGAAGGCGGCGGATTCCGTTTCTGTCCCGACGCCCGCTGCCGCGACGGGCGGCTGGATATCATCGTCCTGGCAAATCTTCCAAAGTTTAAGGTCCTGTCACTGCTGCCTACCGCTTTTTTGGGTCTTCACACCCGTTTCCGCGGAGTTTATACCTATACCTGCCGCAGTGTGGAATTTATCAGCGACCGGGAACTCGCAGTACACACTGATGGCGAACCAGTCCTTTACCAGAAGCGTCTGAAGGTTTGTCTGGAAAAGGAAAAACTTCCTGTGAAAATTATTAACAAATAGTGAAGATTATTGTTGATTCAATTTTTTCATGTTATAATCCATGAAGAATCCGGAATATAATATTTCATAAAATCAGCAAAAGGAGCATCTACGATGAAAGCGATAAAAGCGGCCGGAAAAATACTCAAAAAATACAGCCATGCATGGGTCTTTTTATACGTATTTATTTATATGCCATGGTTTACTTACCTGGAAAAACGCACAAACGTACAGTATACAATGGTACACTCTCCGCTGGATTCTTATATTCCTTTCGTAGAATATTTTGTAGTACCCTACCTTCTGTGGTTTGTGTTCATCGCGGTAACCGGACTTTATTTCTTCTTTACTGAAAAGCAGAGTTTCTACCGGATGGCTGCATTTACGATCACAGGCATGACATTGTTTCTGATCATATGCACGTTTTTTCCTAACGCTCAGAACCTCCGGCCTCACACATTTGCACATGATAATATATTTGTAGACATAGTCAAGATCATCTATTCCATGGATACGCCCACCAATGTACTGCCAAGCCTCCATGTATTCAACTCTCTGGGAGCAGCCATTGCCGTTGCTCACAGCAACAGGCTTAAAAGGCATCCGGCAGTACGCTATGGCGCATATCTTCTGGCCAGCCTGATCATCCTGTCGACAGTCTTCTTAAAGCAGCATTCTGTCACCGATGTTTTTGCCGCATTTGCCATGGCAATCCTGATCTATCCTCTGGTCTACGTTATGCAGGAGAAAAAAGCACCGAAGCTTTTGAAACAGCCTATATAAGAATAGAAACAAATGTGTTATAATGATAGAAATTATGTACCATAAGGAAGGAGATATAAAACATGTACGCAGAATTTACCGATAATCTGGTAACTGGAAATGAAATGATCGATTCCCAGCACAAAGAACTGATCGAACGGATGAACAAGCTGCTGGAAAGCTGTGAACAGAGTAATGATAAAGCTGTTGCTGTAAAGACTCTTGACTATCTTGCAGACTATACCGACTATCACTTCTCTGCAGAAGAGCAGCTGCAAAGAGAGATCGAGTATCCTGGCTTTGCAAAGCACCATGAGCAGCATGAAGCATTCCGCCAGACCATCAAGGAACTGGACGAGATGCTGGAGGAAGAGGAAGGTCCTTCCAACGCCTTCGTAGAAAAAGTTCAGGAAAATATCGTAAACTGGTTCTATACACACATCCAGGGATTTGACCGTTCCGTAGCAGAATACAAAAACATGCGCGAAAGCAGCGAACGGCTGTAATTTTACACAGATGCAAAATCCTCCTGCTGTTAAAAACAGCGGGAGGATTTTTCTTTCCTGTCTACTCCTTTTCTATCCCGGCATGCCGGGTATACGTCTCGAACGCCGACGGAATGGGATATGCTTTTCCGATCTCCTCTGGGAGCGCAAAAAGGAATCTCTTCTCATTTGTTTTTTCCAATTCATCTACAATGATCTCATAACCAGTCATATGCCACTCGATATGGCTGAAAATATGCTTTGCAGAATCGAGAGGCCGGATCCGTACAGGCGCAAGGCCGATCTTTTTGCAGTACGCCGCTGCCTCATCCATGGACAGATGGCCGTCCACATTGGGGAACTCATACAGGCCTGCCAGCAGCCCTTTTCCGGGACGTTTCCGTATGGCAATCTTTTTGCCGTCTTTGAAAAGAAATACCGTACGTTTTTCAATCTTCCGATTTTTCCCTTTGCTCCTCACCGGAATCTCATCTGTCAGCCCCTGTTTTCTGGCTTCGCAAAGACGGGCAAGGGGACATTCTTCACATTTCGGCTCTCCGTTTGGTACACAGACGATTGCCCCCAGCTCAATCAGACCCTGGTCAAAATCTCCGGCCTGCCCTTCCGGGATCACCCGTTCCAGTTCCTCTTCAATCTTTTTACGCACCGACTGCTTCATGATATCCTCCCGGCTTGCTGTCAGTCTGGATATCACCCGGAGGACATTTCCATCCACCGCCGGCTTGGGAATGCCAAAGGCAATGGCACTGACAGCCCCTGCCGTATAGCTTCCAATTCCCTTCAGCGAGCGGATCTCTTCATAGGTATCCGGAAATCTGCCGCCATACTTTATCATTACCTGCTGCGCTGCTTTTTGCATATTGCGGACCCGGTTATAGTAGCCAAGGCCCTCCCAGAGCTTGAGCAGAACGTCTTCACTGGCCTCTGCCAGATCCCTGATCTCTGGCAGGCGTTTCAAAAATCTTTCATAGTAAGGCTTCACGGCTTCCACCCGGGTCTGCTGCAGCATAATTTCTGACACCCATACCCGGTAGGCGTCCGGATTCTTTCTCCAGGGCAGATCTCTTTTGTTTTTCTGATACCACTCAGTCAGGGGATCCACCATCTCATACAGGACGGGATTTTCCAGCACTACCGGAACCTCATCCTGAATATGGATCTCGTCAGGCCTCACCTGACAATCATAGGCTATCACCTTCACGCCGTCCCCGGCCGCTCTCTTCAGTGCCTCTGCAAAGGCAGGATGCGTGTCTGTATTCGGTGTAAAGTACCGGACGTCCTTCATCTGGATCACAAAAAATACATAAGCCTGATATCCCTTTTTCACCGCCCGGGCCAGTTCTTCCACATGTTTTACCGCCCGTTCACTGGGTGCGTCAGGAAACCGGACCTGGCCATCCTCTTCCAGAGTCACACCTTTGACCTCGATCAGGATCTTTTCCCCGTCCGCCTCCACATAAAGGTCAAACCGGGAATTCCCATACGTGTACTCCGGCTGGATCCTGGTTACCTGACAAAACAGATGTCCTTCCTCCAGCCATTCCTTTACCAGCTGGTTCGGCGCCTGGGAATCCATGTTGATCAGCCGGCTTCCCTTTTCCACCGCGATCAGATCCCACTTCGTCTTTCTTTCAGAGTTTCCGGCACCCGCCACATATACTGACGCCCCCGGCTTCAGCAGCTCCCGGCATCTTCCTGTATTTTTTACGTGTACCGTCTCTTCTTTTCCCCGGATCTTGACTTTTGCGATAAAACGGTTGGGCCGGGAACAAAAGATCCCCGGCTCTATATCTGTATATTTCATCTATGCTTCTCCCTTATCGGGCCATTGTCTTTCTTTCAGCAGCGACAGAATCTCTCCTGCGACCTCCTCAGTCCTTGGGACCTTTTGGGGATAGCTACAGACATATTTCGGATAACTGCTGTTCTTAAGCCCTTCTACCAGTATAATATCTGCCTCCGGAAAATGCAAAAACAATTCTTGCTCCGTAATGCCTTTGCACTCTTTTGTCACCAGAAACCTGTGATCTGAGAACACTGCCGTCCCATAAGCCCCTGCCTTCCTGTGGCAAAAGCTGTCTGTCCCCGGCACATCTGGCTCAAAGTCGTGTCCGTCATGTTTGACAACCGCCACCTTGTATCCCTTTTGGGTAAGTACGGGAATTAATCTAGTGATCAGCGTTGTCTTTCCAGTATTTTTCAGGCCGCAGACACAATAGATCAACGGCATCTTCCCAGCATCCTGACCCATATCTTCTCCCCTTTCCTAAGTCCATTCTTTTTCCCTTCCACCTCGGCCAGACAGTTACAGTCCAGCATAGATCCAAATACTCCGGATGCATGTTTATCCGGAAAACAGACTTTTCCATCTTCCCATCTGGCCCGTATCATACGAAGGCCCTGACAGGATCTGCTAAAGTCGGTTTCAAGAACTCCCTGCCGGTACTCCGGCTCATACCAGCTGCTGCCCGTCAGTTTTTTCTGCACCGGCCGGACCAGAAGCTCCAGATGCACCAGGACTCCAAAAGGATTGCCGGACAGGGCGATCACCGGGATATCTCCATACATGCCGGCCATCGTAGGTGCTCCCGGCTTTACCCGGACTCCGTGAAACAAAAGCCGGATTCCCAGATGCTCAAATACCTCTGGCATCAGATCTTTCTCTCCCACCGACACGCCTCCGCAAGTCACGATCAGATCGGTTTTCCGGCTCATTGCCTCAATCGTTCTGGCTATCTGCTCTACATCATCCCCCAGACAGCGGGTACTTACTACCTCAGCTTCCATTTCTTCCATCCAGTTCCGGATCAGATAGCCGTTGGAATTATATATTTTTCCAGGCTGCAGTTCCTCGCCCGGCTCACAAAGCTCATCGCCTGTAACGATGATTCCTGCACGAACCTTACGCCGTACCGGTATCCTGTCATATCCCATGGCCCCGGCCACTCCGGCAGCGGCAAAATCCACATGCCTGCCTTTTTTCAGAAGGACTTCTCCCTTCTGAAAATCTTCCCCTCTGGGGCAGTAATTCTCCCAGGGCTCCAGTGACTCATAAATTTCAACGATATCCTCTCCCACAGAAGACGTATGCTCCTGCCGGATCACCGCATCTGCGCCGTCCGGTATGGGAGAGCCCGTCATCAGGCGTATCGCTTGCCCTTCGCCTACGGCTTTCCCTGCGGTTCCCCCGGCATAGATTTTTTCTGTCACTTTGAGATGCACCGGATACTCCCTGGAAGCCCCCTTACTGTCCTTTGCACGGATAGCATATCCATCCAGCGGCGATCTGGCAAAGGGCGGCTGATCCGTCTTTGCCGGCAGATCTTCTGCCAGGAAGCGCCCTTTTGCCTGCGAAAGCGCCTCCTCTTCCGTCTCCGGGATCTCTTCTACAGACTCTTCCAGAAGCTTTCCGGCCTCTGAAACAGAGATCCACTGGATCTGCCGGTATTCTTCCGGTCTGTTAATATTCATCAATTCCTTTTCTTCCGGTCTTTCCACGGTGACATACTCCTCCTTCTCCCACAGACTACGAAGCCGGTAATCGCCTTTCTCCAGACACGCTTCCAGCCCTGGCAGCATCTCCTTTGTATAGATTCCAGGCAGAGGGGATACCTCTCCCTTTTCTCCTTTAAGAAGCACTGGCATGCCTGTATCCTCATAGACACGCTTCATCTCCAGCGCCACTGCCTCCGATAAAAATATCATATCACAGGGAATCACAAATACGGCATCTTCTCTGCATTTTTTTAAAACAGAAGTAATCCCTCCCATGGGGCCGGTCACTGGAAAGAGATCTCCCACCACCCAGTCCTCCTCCAAAGGATAGCACGCCGGATCTTCCACAGACAGATAAATCCGGGGAAATGTTTTTAAATTTCCCCGGATCAGATCCAGAAAACGCTTTCCCCGGTAAGTCAGAAAGGCTTTCTTTTTCCCGCCCATCCGGCGGCTTTTCCCTCCCGCCAGGATGCAGCCCGCGATTTTTCTCATGCGTTTTCTTCCTCCATCTGCACTGCTCCTGTGCAGCAGACACTTGTGCAGGCAGGTTTCCGTCCCTGCCGCAGTCTTTCGATACAGCCGTCACATTTTTCGACTTTCCCGTTCCTGTTGAAAAAGATGACATGCATCGGACAGACGTCCTCACAGGCCCTGCATCCGATACACTTCTCCTGATCCGTCAGGATGAGCCCGTATTCCTTTTCCCTGAAAATCGCACCGGTGGGGCAGGCTCTCATGCATGCACCGCAGTGGATACATCCAGGGCAGATTTTTTTCTGAAATCCAACTGACTCATCCACCAGCTTTTCAATCCTGCGGAAGCTGTCCGCATCCTTTTCCTCCGGTCTGTGATGCTCTGCAATACATGCCACATAGCAGGCAAAACATCCGGTACACTTATTTCGATCAAACTTTACTTTCATAGCGCCCTTTCTATCCTGCAGAAATAACTTTTAAATCCCGGAAATCCGGATATCGGATCCAGATAATCCTTTCCAATCAGTTCATTTGCATCGCCCTGCGGACTACCGTGATAAATATAGACCACTCCGGGTTTTCCGCCCACATGCCAGGCTGCCTTTGCAGTCAGCTCCCCGGCCGGAGATTCCACCCGCACCATTGCCCCATCTTCGATCCCGTACTTTTTCCCATCCTCTGGATGGATCTCCACAAGGGGCGCGTCTTCGATTCCGGCAAGCCAGCTTACCCGGTATACCCTCGAATGGAAAAACTGAGGTTTTCTGCTGCCGGTGTTCAATATCAGGGGATAACGTTCCTGATCCACACCCGATATCTCCCGGAAATCCCGATAAACCGGAAGTCCTGAGTATCCGTGGCTGTCTGCATAGCGCTCCAGTACCAGGGAGCGGATCTCGGCCTTTCCGGATGGTGTGGCAAACGGTTCCTTTTCATAAGTTCTTTCTGCAGCAGGATAAATATTTTTTCCCAACATTCCTTCCGGATGGCTTTTCAGTTCTTCCAGTGTCAGTCCTGACGGCTTCAGAATATACTGCATATATGCTTCGTATCCATGAGAAAGGACTTCGTCTTCAAGGCCCATACGCTTCATCACTTCCATGATGATCTGGATATCATTTTTTGCCTCTCCCAGGGGTTCTACCGCCCGACCGGAAAAATAAAACCTTCCACCCGGCTTTGCCTGTACTTCTTCCCGTTCATAGGAAGTGCAGGCCGGGAGCACCAGATCTGCCGCCTTCGACGCCTCTGACCAGAACATATCCGTATTCACATAAAAATCAAGCTTTGTAAGCGCTTCCAGAAGATGCCCCGGCTTCGGCCACATCCGATGGTTCATGCCCGCGGCAAATACCGCCCTGACCGGATATGGGTCTTCTTCCAGAATATAATCTGCAAGCCTTGTACACTGGGCCTCCTGGCAGGGAAGATCAAACCATGCAGGGAAATCTTTTTGTCCAATGGCTTCTTCTCCGTCATATCGTTTTACTTTTCCAAATTCGGCCGCAGGAGAGGAGGGGCCCGGCTTTGTCCGGTTACCTCCCACAACGTCATAATTACCCGTCAAAGCGATCAACGAAAATACCGCCCGGTAATTCTGCACTCCATTCATGTGATGCACCACAGGCGATGCCGAAAACATCAGCGCCGCCGGTCCGTTTCCGGCATAGAGTCTCGCCGCCTCACGGATCTGTTCTGCCGGAACGCCTGTAATCTTTTCTGCCTTCTCTGGTGGAAACTGCTGTACATATTCCCTGTATTCTTCAAACCCGAATACATAGTTTTCCACAAACTCATGATCGTAGAGGTCTTCCTCAATGATCACCTGTCCCATAGACAGTGCCAGCGCGCCGTCTGTCCCCGGTGTCAGCTGGAGATGCAGATCGGCGTCATGGGCTGTCACGGTATGCCGGGGATCCACATCGATGATCTTAACGCCCCGTTTTTTCAGTGCCTGATAACTGGCGCTGGTGGTCGTTTTCGTATGATACAGATTGGAGCTCCAGATCAGCAGGGTGTTCGTATGCGCCAGGTCCGGGCCGCAGATGGCGTTCCCATAGATAGATCTCCAGGCCAGAGCCGCCGCCTGAAAACAGGTGCTGGACTCTGTACAGAAGTTCGGCGAACCATAGGCGTTGGAAAACCGCAGCATAGCCGGGCGGAACCATTTGGGATATC
Organism: uncultured Lachnospiraceae bacterium; assembly: GCA_900553355.1. GTDB lineage: Bacteria > Bacillota > Clostridia > Lachnospirales > Lachnospiraceae > Merdimonas. Next base: position 41,648 of record USDK01000011.1, on the reverse strand, counting down.
CCACATAGAATACAGCCGCCTTTGCCCCATAGGTTTCCCGGATTTTCAGCATATTTTCTGCAATAATATCATATGCCTCGTCCCAGGAGATCCGCGCGAACTTTCCTTCCCCTTTTTCTCCGATCCTCTTCATGGGGTACAGGATCCGTTCCTGGTTGTACTCAAACTGAGCAGCAGCGGCTCCTTTGGCACACATACCGCCCTGCTGCATCTTTGTATTTTTTCCTCCTTCTACGGAAACCAGCCTGCCGTTCTCCACATAGGCGTCTATCTCACAGCAGGCTCCGCACACAGCACAGGAGGTTTTTACAATCTTTGTTTCCGACATCACTATTTCCTCATAAACTTTTCAATCTCACGATTTACACGATTTCTCAAGGTGATCAGATACATGTCTGACTTCGGGTACCGGCGGAAAGTCAACGGCTCTGCCAGATCTCCCTCGATCAGCTCCATGACATGTTCTTTTGATGTCAGGCTCTCCAGAAGTTCAAGAGCCCGAAGATCCGTCAATGCCTCATAATGTACCATCATACGGAGAGATTCTTCCGGATGTCCGTCAGCGCCCGGATATACCAGGAAGGGATCTCCAGACGGGAACGCATTGCCGGCATCCGTCACCTCATAAGGGTTAATGTGCTCGATGGAAAACTGGCTGTTATAAAAATTATAACCCCAGTGCAGGATCCCGATGATGTCGTATTTATACAGCTGTACACCGTAGATCCTGTTTCTTGCCGACGGCATGGACATAAATCGGTTGCTCACCTCATAAAACTGTCCGGTACAGTAATAGGTCCACATATCTGTCAGACCATGGGACAAAAACTCTTCGATTTCATTATTTCCAGGGATCGGCTTGTCTACCAGGCCATGCTTGTAGAACTCATAGCTTGACAACGCATCGAAGGTATGGAACCCTTTCAGCAGATCTCCCAGAGATTCCTTTGCCGCCCTGTAGCTCTCCAGATGCTCTTCTCTTGGTTCATCGGAAATATGGAAATAAGTGTTTTCTGCGATCCCCCATTCCCGAAGTTTCTCGATGAGCTCCGGCAGAAAGCTGTGAAGGAAGTTTGTGTATTCACCTACCGCTGGTGTATGCCAGCCGAAGATTTTCTCCTCTTTTCCATCCACCATGGCCACTACCTTAGGCGCATACTTCGCTCCCCACTGAGAGAACAGATGAGACATTTCAAAATATTCAATCCCATATTTTTTACACAGATCGATCCAGCGCTTTACCTGGTCAAATCCAAACACATACGCTCCATCCTTCACTTCTACATCCACAAGCTGAGTGGTCGTCCTCTCCAGCCCCACAGCAGTGTCCAGAGGAGAGGTAAACAGCGGTACCAGCATCATATTTCCGCCCCGGTCTGCATACTCCGCAAAATAATTTTCCAGGATCTGCCAGTGTTCTTCAGAAAACACATCCACATGATAGTAGTCCGCAAGACAGTCGGCATGCATCCATTCTGTGTGCATGATCTTCTGCTTCGGAAGCACAGTTCCAATGACATGAATCTTCATCAAAGCCTGGCAGACAGGCTTCTCTTCCTTGAGCAGCTGGATCTCAATCTCATGATCTCCTGCCGGGATTTCTTCCGTTACTTTCACGTCAACCCACAGGCTCCGCCACTGGTGAGAGCAGACGACCACCTTCCTGTCCTCTCCAAGATCCCTTAACAGATCTGGATACAGTCCGGATGTTGTCTTCAGATAATTGTCGTCTACAATGCCGTTCGTGGCTCTTCCTACCGGTACCTGTTCTACGGTACGCACCCGGACCCACTTTTCAATGTCGGATATTACCCGGACCTCCAGCCGCTCTCTCATAAAACAATCCCCGGTATACGCCGCCTGAAAGGATACTGTCTCTCCCCACAAAGAGCTTAGTGCGAGGCACTCCGGCCTATAGACCGGCGTCTCGTCCGGAAATACCTTTTCCAGGGAACTTAAAAGCTTCATCTCATAATTAATCTCTGTTTGTCTTCTCATGGAATGTTCTCCTTTTCATACCTCTATTTTATGCCACTCATGGTCATTCCTTTAATAAACTGTTTCTGGAACAGGATAAAGATAATGATCATCGGCATCATGATCATGGTCGCTGCCGCCATAGTCGCCGACAGATCCGACGTCCTCTGGCTGTTAAAGATTACAAGACCCAGCGGCAGTGTCATCTTATCCATATCGTTCAACATCAGAAGTGGATTCAGATAATCGTTCCACTGCATCATAGCCGTAAAAATCCCGATGGAGCCGATAGCCGGTTTGATATTTGGCAGGACCACGCTCCAGTAGATGCGAAGCGGCCCCGCCCCGTCAATCTTTGCTGCCTCGCAGATACTGTCCGGCACATCAGAAATAAACTGTCTGGCAAGATAAACCGAAAAACCGCTGACCAGTCCAGGCACGATCAGAGCCCAGACGGTATTAAAAAGCCCCAGCTTCTGAATCATCAGATATCTTGGGATCATTGTCACCTGAGGCGGCACCATCATGGTCGCCAGAAGCAGGATAAACAATGGCTTTTTCGCTTTAAACTCATATTTTGCAAATACATATCCCATTAATGTACTGGTAAGGATTACCGCCGCTGTCACGCAGAAGGTGACAAAAAGGCTGTTTAAAAGCCACTGGCCGATAGGAGCCTTTTCGAATGCGGAAATATATCCCTCTATGGTCCATTCCTCTGGGAAAAACTTCGTCCGGTTGATCCGGATCTCTGCATTGCTCTTAAAAGATGTCAGAATGGTCCATACCATAGGATACATCATCACCGCTGACAAAGCTGTCAGAAACAGGATGATCAGATAGTGATATTTTTTATAGATATTCTTTTCTTTCTTTTTCATTATTCGTAACTCCAATCCGCCCGCATCAGCTTATTCTGTACCATCGCTACCGCAAACACGATCACAAACAGGCCTGCCGATACTGCTGAAGCATATCCCATATCATAGTTTGTAAAGCTCATCCGGTAGATATAATTACTCAGCACCATGGCAGAATTATCCCGGCCTCCGTCCGCCGCAAAAATACGGAACTGTGCAAACATCTGAAAATAGTTGGCCATGGTCATCACCGCTACAAAGGCAAATGTGCGCCCCATCAGAGGGAGCTTGATAAACAGAAAGCTTTTTACCGGTCCGGCGCCATCGATCCTGCCCGCCTCGTCAAACTCCGCCGGCACACCTTCGATCCCCGCCGTAAACAACACTACATTATAACCGATATCTGCCCACAGAGTATAGACGATAATGATCACCATAAGAGCTGTTGTCGTCAGATACCAGTTCTGGGCCTCCAGCCCGAACAATCCGCGGATCTGATTGATCAGGCCGCCGTCCGTCTCTACGATCCCGAACTTCCAGACCATGGATGTGCCTACCATCGGTGCGATACATGGAATGAAGAGGATCGTCCGAAACAATGTCTTGATCCGTTTTGACGGCAGAACAGAAATGATCTTGGCCAGGAACAGGGTGATCACGATATTTGCCGCCACGGCTGTGATGCAAAAGAACAAAGTATTCTTCACGGCTTTCCAGAACACCTCATCCTGAATCAGACGTTTATAATTATCAAGTCCAAGGAACAGCTGCTCACTGTTGGCCGGATTGTAATCATAAAAAGAGATCCCTAATCCATATACTACCGGAAATATAGAAAAAATCAACAAAAACAAAAAGCCGGGCACCAGAACTGCCGCGACAAAACGATTATTTTTCATAAAAATGTTCCCTTCATACGCATAAAGGCAGAGAGCCCTGATGAGAAGGCCCTCTGCCGTATATCATCTTATTCCTGTGAGTAGCTTAACTGGCACTCGTCTGTGATCTGCTGTGAAGCTTCTGCAAGCGCAGCCTCTACATCCGGATTGTCTTCATCGCACAGGTCAATGAACATGTCATTGAAAATGTCTCTCATTGCGGAGGTGTTATATGGTCCCATCCACTGTCCGTAAGGCATGATGTCCAGCACGAATCCGATGTTTGGCATTGCCTCTCTGTATTCTTCATTATCCAGAAGAGATTTTCTCGGCGGCAGCTGGCTGCAGGCGATATTGTGCTGTACCAGGTTCTCAGGCTCGCTGAAGAACTTTACGAAATCCCATGCCGCATCCACATTTGCACTGTTTGCAGGTACCATCAGTCCCCATCCTGTCTCAGATGCGAATGCCATCTGATCACCATACTGAGGAACCGCAACATACTCATAATCCTCTCCATAGGTCAGATCATAGACGCCTGTGCCATCTCCGATAGCCCAGGAACCTACAGATGCCATGTAGCCTTTACCCTGATAAACATCGTTGTAGCAATATTCACCATTTGTCAGGTTCTCCAGATCACACTCGCCATCCTGAACCATGCTCAGAATCTCTTCCATGGCAGTCACACCTTCTGGTGTGGCAAAGTTGATAGAATTGTCCTCCTGGAGATACTGTCCTCCCTGCTGCAGGATCATAGCCAGGTAGTTACAGATCAATGCGTCTGTATCGATCATCATAAATCCTGCCGGGTCTACCACCGAGCCATTCTGAACAGCCAGTTTCTTAGAGGTTGCCCTCAGCTCATCCCAGGTCTCCGGATAGGAAACTCCTGCCTCGTCAAACATTTTCTTATTTACGATCATTCCGCCGTACTCCAGGTTAAACTCCATCGGCACGCCGTAGTATTTGCCTTCCTTTGTGTAAACACCAAGCGTCGGCTCCAGATAATCCTCCTTCATCTCTGCCGACAAATCTTCCGGAACTTCTGATAATGCATCAGACTCAATGAAAGACGGTGCGGTTCCTCCCCATACGGCAATAATATCCGGCCCTGCCGTACTGGATGTCAGCGCTGTCTGGATCTTGTCATTATAGACATCAAACGGATAATCCTGTACATCTACGGTATATTCCGGATTCGCCTCTTCAAATTTTGCTGCCATATCTTTGTATGCTTCCACCCATGGCGCATTGTCATGGCACCAGAATGTTAATGTGGTCTTTCCGTCAGAATCCCCTCCGGACTCCTTCTCGGAAGAACCTCCTGCACATCCCATCAGCAAAGACGCTGTCATTGCGCTGCATAACAGGACACTTACAAGTTTCTTTTTCATAACTTTCTCCTTTTACTGCACATTAAATATAGTAATGGTATGGTTCTTATCTAGTATATCAGCTTCCTCCGGCATCGGGCAAATTGTTTATTTATATGTATTTATCAAGATTCTCTATAACTCCGATGCCGATCCCCGGATCCTTTCCTTCCAGTACATAGGCTTTTGCCTTTTTCTGGAGAGACGTATGCTCCGGATATCGTGTTTTATCTTCCAGCACCTCTCCGAAAATCCTCTGCTCTGCCTGAGGAAATGCATAATGTACCTTCACGATCCGGAACAGATTCTGAAACCGGATAATATTACTGTTCTCAGGGAGCAGTTCCTTTAAAGCCGGCGATAAAAGCCAGGAATCACACATATAAAATGCCGGCTTTTCCTTCTCCCTTCCTGCAAAGAACTCTTCTGCCCTGCGAAATGACTCCAGGCACTGCCCGTAATCCAGCGGCCCGTCCTCTGGAATATGTACATTTAATCCCTTTGTGCCGGCTTCGATCCGGACCCCGTTTCCTTCCAGGGGTTCCTTTCGTTCTACGGGTTCAAACTGCAGCCGTCCAAGGCGGAACAGGTTCATCTTCACTGACTGTCCAAGCCACCACAATTCTTCCAGACCATAAACGCCGTGCTTCCGCACGCATTCTCTGCACCAGATCGTTATGTCATAAAAAGTCTGGTCAAACACGTCATCCGGAATCTTTTCTTCCACATACCGGTCATAAACTTCTGCCGAAATCCGCAGATAAAAGGCCAGCGCCCACGTATATTTATTCTCCTTTTCCTTCCATCCTTCCAGAAAAGCCTTTATATCCTCATAAAAAATCTTTTTTTCTGCCGCATAGTCTTCGTCCGAAATGTCCACCTGCCAAGCCGCTTCATATGCCTCTTGGGGAAGACGGATCCGGCAGGCCAGCTCTTGTATCGTCATAATGTTATCCTTTCACTCCGCCCATCGTCATGCCTTCTTTAAATTTACTCTGCATAAAAATGTAGAATAAAAATGGAGGCAGGAAGTTGATCACCGCGCAGGCCATGGTCAGGCCTACATCTGTATTATACTGAGTCTTCATAAGGCTTAAGGCCAGCGGCAGCGTCTTCATCTCTTCCTTGGTACATGCCACCAGCGGCCACAGGAAATTATTCCAGGCCCCTACAAAAGTAAAGATAGCAAGAGCAAGCAGTGACGATCTCACTACCGGAAGCACTACCCTTACAAAGGTTTTGAAATTTCCACATCCATCGATCTTCGCGGCATCGATCAGATCTGACGGCACCTCCAGGATTGCCTGACGCATGATGAATACTCCAAATGCCGTCGGAAGCGGAAGGATCAGCGCCCGGTACATGTTAAGCCACCCCAGGCCCCTGGCGATCAGAAACAGCGGAACGATGATGACCTCTGAAGGAACGATCAGCGTCATCACCAGAAAGATAAACCATTTATTATTCCCCTTAAAATCCATTTTGGCGAAAGCATATCCAGCCAGCGAACACACAGCCAGCGTCAGGATCACGCCTGCCACTGCCACAAATACACTGTTGAAGATATATCGTTCAAAATTGTCTACCTGGAATACTTTTATATACTGCTCCAACGTCAGTTTGTCCAGTGAAAAATCAAAATCAAACGCATTGATGGTCGATTTGAATGACATCATGAACATATAAATGAACGGGAAAATGCTCATGATGATAATGACAAGCAATACGATGTCCGAAATACCGGCTTTTACGAATCTCTTAGCAAACTGCATTTTCACCCCTCCTTATAATTCTGATGCATCTCTTCTGAGCAGCCTCTGCTGCATCAGTCCGATGATGAGTACAATCACAAACAGTACATTTGAAACTGCCATGGCATATCCGGCCGATGACCCGGACCGGAAGCACAAGGTATACGCATACATTACCAGATCTGTGGAAGCATTGTTCGGTCCTCCTCCAGTCAAGTTAAAGATCAGCTCAAAGTTCCTGAGTGAAGTAGTCACACACAAAAACAGTGTCAGGATGATCGTAGGCTTCAGCATAGGCAGAGTAATGGAGAAAAAGCACCGGATCTTTCCTGCCCCGTCCACCTTTGCCGCTTCATAGCAGGTTTCCGGGATCGACATCAGACCTGACAGGTAGATAACGGAATAATATCCCATCCATTTCCAGACCGCTACCATTGCCACGGTAAAAAGTGCCGTTTTTGCATCTCCAAGCAGCATAGACGGTTCAATCCCGAACAGTCCGAAAAACCATTCAACGGGAGGGATCTTGCTGTTCAGAAGCTGTCTCCATACGACGCCGACAACTGCATTGGAGCAGAGGAACGGGATAAAAATCACACAGTTTGCAATCTTCCCAAGCAGACGCTTCCGGTTTGCCAGGAGGAATACTGACACCAGAATGCCAGACACCATCTGCAAAGGTACGATATAGATCAGGAGTTTTATCGTATTACCAAGAGCCTTTAGAAATTTTGCATCTCCCAGAAGTCGGGTATAGTTATCAATCCCCCTGAATACCGGCGGAGTGATGATATTATATTTTGTAAACGCCAGTGTGAGCGAGATCAGGACAGATCCGATCACAAACACGACCAGAATCAGTGTGATTGGCGTAATATATAAATACGGCTCTATTTTTTTGATTCCAGTTTTCTTCTTCATTTTCTCAATCCTTTATAATACAGAGAAAAGAAAAGCCCACAGACCGTGGGCCTTTCTTTTTGATTCTACACATTATTTTGTTTCCATTATTCTTTATCTGCCCAGTATTCATCCAAAAGCTGGTTGGAGTATTCCTCTGCCTCAGCCAGTCCTTCGTCTACTGTCATCTCTCCGGTCATGATTCCCTGAACATCTGCTGCCAGCTGTGTCAGGATGTCATTTCCGCAAGGTCCTACCTGGATGCCGTGCCATTTGTCAGCATCTTCGGTCTGGATTCTTTCCATCTTCGGATCACCCACGTACGGTTCGCTGTTTGTCAGTGCAGCTCCCGGGCATTTTGCATGATACTGCTCCATGAAATCTGCGCTGGTCACATATTTGATGAAATCCATAGCAAGATCCGGATCATCAGCATCAGACATCAGCGTCAGGCTGTCTGTTGCTCCAAAAGTACCGTAATCAACGTTCTTCAGAGATGTCACATAATCCCAGTTCAGATCCGGATAAGACTCTGCATAGGTAGTCTCATCTGTCTGAGCGGAACGGTTTACACCAAAGGCTGCCTTGCCCTCTCCAAAGATCGTGGAGAATGCATCTGACCAGGAGTAGGACATGAAATCAGGATTCATGTACTGGGTCAGATCTTTCATCCATGTCATGGCTTCTGTACCTGCTTCATTTGCAAATGCTACAGACTTCAGGTCATCATTGTAAACCTGTCCGCCATTCTGCCACAGTACACTGTAGTAGTATGCATTCAGGATCTGTGCAGGTCCGATATCACTGGTGTTCATACCAACTGCATATCCATACTGATCGATCTCACCGTCTCCGTCGGTATCCTGTGTAGCCTTTTCGCAGATTCTTACGAAATCATCCCAGGTTTCCGGCGGCTGCTCGCCAAGCTCATTTAAGATATCAACATTGTAATAAAGGACGAAAGGAACACCGGTTACGATCGGCCATCCATACTGTCCGTCCATCATATACCCATTGTCCAGATACTTATATTCTGCTTTGTCTTCTTCTGTAATGTAGTCAGACATATCTGCAACAGCACCTGCGTCAATATAGGTCGGGAACATTTCGTTGTACATATATCCAACGTCCGGACCCTCACCGGAACTCATCGCTGTAGAATAAGTCTCCTCATACTTGTCCCATGGGATGACTGTGATATCAACGGTACAGTCATTTTCCTTCTCCCAGTCTCCTAAGAGATCACCCCAGTTTTTCTCTGTATCATCGTCCAATGGAGCCAGCCATACTTCCAGGGTCTTTCCACCTTTTCCGGAAGACTCCTCCTCACCGTTGTTGCCGCATCCTGCCGCCATGCCTGCAACCATTGCTGACACAAGCAGAATACTTAACACTTTTTTTCTTTTCATAATATATCCTCCTGTTTCCCGAATATTTCTCTTCTGCGGTTCCATTTGTTGTCCTATATTCGTACTTAACAGGAGTTTAACATTCTTCCATATCGCTCACAAATTGATATTTATAATAAATATGGATATTTATTTACATTTTCTATATGCCCGTACTCCTTCCATAAACCAGTCCACCTTCTCCGGCCTTGTCGTTTCTGGGATATCACATCCGGTCGCAAGTGTATATCCCTTCCTGGCTTTCTTCCCATGATCGATACATTTTTTCACTTCTTCAATCACTTCCTCGCGGCTTCCATTCATTATGATCTCTACCGGATCCACATTTCCGGCAATGGGTACATACCGCCCCAGTTCTTCTGCCGCCTGTTTCAGATCAATAATATTATCAAGGCTTACCTCGTTTAACGGATACCTGGCCAGATACTTCCAGATACTGTTGGTCTTTCCGCACATATGAAGCGATACTTTTTTTCCGGTTTTCTCAAGGGTGTATTCTGTCAGTTCTTTTGTGTAAGGAAAAACAAATTGTTCATACATCTTCGGTCCGATCAGTGCAGGATTGGCTACCGGATCGGCCATGGCAATCCCCATTCCGTATTCTGCCGCCATCTCGATACAGCTTTTCTGGCTGTCCGTAATGATCCGCAGCAGGCGTTGAACCTCCTCCGGGTACTTCCGGCAGTCCCGCAAAAGCAGCTCCACACCCCTTAAATTGGACGCAATGGTAAACGGCCCTCCAATGCTGGCTTCTATGGGGGCAATCTCTCTCGCCTCCGTCTCCAGGATTTCCATTGCACGGGCAAATGTCTGCAGCCTGGGGTGATGCTTGGCATCCACCGGCTCCATCTCGTTTAACTGCTCATAATCCTGCAAAAAAGGCTTTCCGGCATAGGGCACACCTTTTTCCGGGTAGATAAACGTTCCGCCAAGCGCCTCTGTAATCCCTCTGGTGTTCGGGCCTGTCACAATGCGATCATATCCATAATGGTTAAAGAGTATCAGCTCCGCTTCTGCCATCTTATGCGGATCATGCCAGAAGTCCCAGATGCTGATTCCTGAAAAATAACATTTAAACTCACTCATAAAAGGGACCGCCGGATACCGGTCAAAGTCCCTTCCTTCATCAATTGCTTTTTTTCGCTCCAGCGGCGTCATCTCATCCGCCGGGTGTTTTCTTGCTTTCATCAAAATATTAATTCCTTTCCTCCATCAACGCACGGATTGTCTCTGCATCCACCTCCAGGATATCCGCGATCTCTTCCACAGATAAACCTTTTTTCCGTTTTTTATCAATCAGTTCCTTAAGAAGTGCATTTTTCCCCTCTTCGATTCCGTCCTCTTTTATCTGGCGCATGTGCCTCTCCGCATCGTATTCATATAAACTCACTTTCTTCACCTCCGCCCGGTTCCTCTCCAGGAAATCTGCCAGGATTCCTTCCTGGATACATTCTGTGATTGCCCGTTCTACTGCCTCCGGAAGATTCATTTCTCCTGCATATCGTCGGACTCTTTCCACATATTCCGCATAATCCCCTAAAGTCTTACAAACCTTTAAAAGTTCAGGATTATTCCCTGGATTGATATTCAGCATAACCGCCTCCAATTCCAGTGACGGCTGTCCCTCTCTTACCTGATATGCATCGGACAATCTAAGCACTTCGCGCTCCGCCCTTGGTTTTTCGCCATTATAAAAAATCAGGAACTTTGGCGGCGGCAATTTTACCACTTTTTCCGAATATAAGTCCTTCTGTCTGGTCATAGATGAATATAAATCTGCCACATACATTAAAAAGCGCAAGGGAAGGTTGGGGCTGTAAGTTGACTGATGCTCATACAGGGATAATCTCGAATCTATGACAAAAGATACATCATTCTTGATTCCCATGTAGATTGCATTGTCCAGAGTGTTAATCTCTAATTCTTCCGGATTCTTATAATTTGTACCATTGACTGCATTATACAATTTCAGTGCTTCTGCGGCATCGCTGAACAGCATCACAAAGACGCTGGATTTAAAAGTTCTGTTTACAGTCTGCCTGATACCTTTGCTCATATGGAAAACCTCCTTTTTGAAATGTATACGAGAGATTTCCCTATCCATTCTTTCAGAAATCTCTCTGCTGGTTATGTTGGGATCAAAGCATTGAAATTTCTAAAAGACTTGGAATATAAGACTTGGCAATGCCAAAATAGAAACGCCAGAAATAAAATGCTTTGAAGGTATTATAACATAAGCAGATGGCAAATGCCATCTGCTTTAAGTCTACATTTCATTTATTTTTTACTCATATTTACCGGAAAATAAACCGTAATTTGTGTTTTCAACATAGCCGGTATAATATCTGGCATTCGCTTGTACCAAAGTTCCATAACAGCGCCAGAGGGTTGCCTATTCTTACATTCCCACTCATTTTCTATTTATTCTCCAGAATCCCCTCGGGCAGCCTTCCTTTTCGAGCTCCTTTCCCATATTTTCTGGCCGCATATATAAATGCATCCAGATTCTCACGTGGTGTCCCGATCGGAACCTGACAGCCAGTATCCAGCTGATAACCGTTCGGACTATCCGCTCCTTTTCTAATACACTCCTTACATGCCTCGATTACATCATCAACAGTTCCTTCACGCATGACCTCCACCGGTGGTACATTCCCACATATCTGCATCGTATCTCCTACAACTTGTTTTGCTTCCTCCAAATCTTCACAGTTATCAATACTGAAAGAAGAAATTCCTATTGTTTTCAAGTCCTCCCAAATGGATCTGGTCTTTCCACAAATATGCGCTGATGGGCTATATCCGGTAATTTCCGTCAATCCCCGGACCAATCGTTCTATATAAGGCTTAGAAAAAGTATCAAACTGTTTCTTGCTCAAAATATTCATACACGTTACCGGATCCGAAAAACCTGCCGGAACCTTTCCAAACTCCTCGCAAAACATCCGAACCCACTCCAAGGAAAATTCCACAGATAAATCCAGCAAACGCATTAACCTTTCCGGGTCTTTGACCGTATCTCTGAGAATCCTGTCTAAAGGCCGGATTGCTGCTGCGGTCGAAATCGGCCCCGTCACTCCGGTAGATACCGGCATATCCGGAAACGCTTCTTTCAGCTGATGCATTGTTTCTATCATATTAAGAAACATTGGATTCTTCCTTGGATTCTGTGCCTCCAGCTGCTCCAGCGTCTCATAATCTGTCAGTACATATTTTTTCACATAATCCGTGCCAATTTCTGGCACTGTAAGTTCAGATCCCAAAGCTGCTCCCAGTGCTCTTAAGCCTAAACCGACATTTAGTCCTCTTAGGCCAAAGTCCTTTTCCTGTCTGCGGATAATTTCTTTTGTAATTTCCAGATTTTCATCCATTTCTTTCGTCGTGTACCCGAAAATTACAGCCAACGCCGGACCGACTCCAAGTAAAGAATAAGGAATATGATCTACTTCTTTGCCAGCCGCATAATCCCTTGCCCTTTCTTCTGGAGTCATTTCTTCTTTTTCTTTTTCTAAAAAATCTTTAATCTGCTGATATTCCATTTTATCACTCTATTTCAGTTTTCTATACACCAGATTTCCGATACCTTGAATCGCTTCTACAAAAATCACCAGAATAAACGCAATTGTATACATAACTTCATAATTAAAACTTTGGTACCCATAAATCAGCGCTGCCGAGCCGATTCCTCCTGCCCCCATAGTTCCAGCCATTGCCGTGGCACCTAAAATCGAAATAGTTGCCAGGATAATACCAGACACAATCGCCGGAAGGGCTTCTGACAAAATCACCTGACTGATAAGCTGTAGGTCCGAAATTCCGAAGGACCGCATCGCTTCAATCAGTGCCGGATCTACTTCCTGCATTGCATTTTCAATCAGTTTTGCAATAAATGCTGTAGCAGAGACTGTCAGAGGAACCACTGCTGCCCGTACTCCAATCGATGTTCCCATTACCGCCTTGGTAAACGGCAGTAGAAACACCATTAATACTACAAAAGGAAAAGAACGGACAACATTTACAACAAATGACATCAACTCATAAATGACCCGATTAGGATATATTCCATTTTTATTGGTTACCAAAAGTACAACTGCTACAACCGCTCCTAATATCGTCCCACATATTGTAGTAATAATCAGCATTAAAAAAGTATCACGGAAAGCCGGGAGCATAATCATCTGCCAAAAATTTGCTGCATTTTCTCCAAATAATGTTTCCATTCCTATCCCTCCTGCTGATATTCATGCCAGATCACATCATGGTCATTTAAAAACTGTTTTACTTTTTCTGTATCCTGGTCCGAAATATGGATTACAATTTCTCCGAGATTTTTATCTCTATACTGTTCCATTTTCCCACCACAGACCATATAATCGATCTGAAGTTCCCGTGCCATTTTGCTTAAAATTTCCCGGGAAGCATCTTTTTCCTGCAGCAGAATCTGTATATTTGTCCCATCCGGAACAGTATAGGAATTTCCTCTTCCCAAAAAGCTTTGGAGTGCATCCGGCTGTTTTAAAAACAATTCCTCTACATCTCCGGACGTCACGATCTTACCGCCTTCCAATAATGAAACTTTCTGGCAGACCTGCCGGACTACTTCCATCTGGTGTGTTACGATAATAATCGTAATTCCAAGTTTTTCATTGATTTCTTTTAACAATGCCAAAATAGACTGAGTTGTTTTCGGATCCAGCGCCGATGTTGCCTCATCGCTAAGCAAAATCTTCGGATTCATAGACAGCGCCCTGGCAATAGCCACTCTCTGTTTCTGTCCCCCAGATAAATTTGCCGGCTTTTCTCCCAGTTTATCGGTAATACCTACGATCTCCGCCAGTTCTTTTACTCGCTGGTCTATTTCTTTCTTTCCATATTTCCAACATTTCATTGGAAAAGCAATATTGTCATATACCGTTTTTCTTGTAAGCATAGGGAAATGCTGAAAAATCATTCCTATGTTTTTCTGGAATATTTTCTTCTGCTTCTTATCCAGATCTTTGACCTCTGTTCCGTTGACCTTCAATGATCCATTGGAATACGATTCCAGTCCGTTGATACACCGGAGCAATGTTGATTTTCCCGCGCCGCTGACTCCAACCAGACCGTATATTTCTCCATCCATAATCTTAAGATTAATTTTTTTTAGGACTTCCAGATCACCAAAATTTTTTTCCAGATTTGTAATTTCTATCATTGTCTTTCCCTATTCTTCTTCAGCCGGCTCAAATCCGGTAGATGCCGGAACATTTTCCTTTGCCGCGTCAGAAGTATATGCAGTCATCAAATCTTTTACCCATTCCGCATCCTGATTTTCTTCCATTACACACATTCCTTCGGCCAATTCATTATCAACAAACTTCTTCAGGAGGTGTTCTGTTGGATCGATTCCTGCTTCAGCCATCGTATTAGACGTTCCAATTAAAGCTGTAAAATCTTCCATGTTCTGATATTTATTTCCGCCTCCGGTAATGATTTCATAACCATGTGGATTATCGATAACATCTGCCAATGTAAAGAACTCGCCGGAAGACGGCTTATCATTCAGCGTAATCAAACCTGCTTCCTGTAATTCCTGCAGCTGTTCACTGATATTTGACGCATCTTCTGCAATGCCAATCGGTCCACCGTCAGGAAGTTCTTCCAGACTGTCTGCCTTCACTGAATACAGCCCGGAATAGTAATTCCACAGCTTCGGAGAAAGCATCACAATATTAGTCCCATTTGATTCATTGTAATTATCCATATATGGTTCATGCTGATAAATATTAGCATCTACACTTCCCTCTACCAACGCATCATTTGGAAGAACATAGTCATCAAAGACTTTAATTTCAACTTCATATCCCATATTTTCCAGTTCTTCTCTTCCGGATTCTGCCAAATCTTTCGAAACAGAACTTGTACCAATCACGATCTTATCTTTCGTCCCACTCGTCTGCTCTTCTGAATCGCTTCCGGAATCAGAACTTCCACATCCTGCCATTAACATAGACAACATTACCGTACACCCAAGTAAACTTACAATTTTCCTTTTCATCCTTACTTTTCTCCTTTTTAGCTTTTAATAATCATTATATTCTCTATTTTTCAAAATTTAGAGAATATATTTCCCTATATCGAGAAATTATATCCTTATATATCACTCTTTTCCAATAAATTATTTGTATAAAACTTCTTAAATATTGATTCTGTCTATATAATATATGGCATTGTATTCCATATCACTTTTTCAATAAATCTTTCTTTTCTTCATATTTAGGGCATGCATCGAATATAATTCTTAATATCAGGAGGTATCCTTATGGATTACGCAGAATTATTTTATCAACGTTTAAGTGAATTGCGCACCAATCTCGGTGTTTCGGCCAGGGATATGAGCCTTTCTCTCGGCCAGAGCGAAAGCTATATCAACAAGATAGAAAATCGTAAAGCGCTCCCTTCCATGCAGGCCTTTTTCTACATATGTGATTATCTTCACATTCATCCGAGAGACTTTTTTGACGAACAATATCTAAATCCCACCAAGACAGACGAACTCGTTCAGAAATTTAACTCTCTGTCCACCAGGCAGCAAGAACATCTTCTTGCATTGATCGATGATATCAATGGAAAATAAACAGCACAGATAAAAACCAGAGGCAGTCCGTAGCATACTTTCTACAGACTGCCTCTGGTTCTTTTTCTTAATATCTTTTTATCATTTTTTCGCCAGTTCCTGGATTGTTTCCACATCCACCTCCAGGATATCCGCGATCTCTTCCACAGATAAACCTTTTTTCCGTTTTTTACCAATCAGTTCCCTTAGTATTTCTGCTCTCCCATCATTTCTTCCTTCCTCCACGCCATCCGCATACCATTCTTTCAACGCCTGACACATATCGACCTTTTCCCCCTTCCTCACATCTGCCATCTTTTCCAACTCCTTTTCCATATGCAGAAACTCTCCCAGCGCCTGATATGTCTCCACATCCACACTACTGAAATATTCCTGATTCCGATAAATATACTGCTGTAATTCCTCTTTACTATTTCTACATTTTAACATGCCGAATACCTGTTGTAAATCTGTGTGAAAGCGCTCCACCTGTTCGACACACCCGGCATCCACCAGATTAATCCGGTAATTGGGCACAAATTCATTTAATACTTTCTGCATCTTTTCATCGCTCACCGCCGGGAACATTCCATATAAATCCACCGCCCCGTCCCACTTTTTCACATCATAATAAATAACAAGCGTAATTACCGGATAGATTTTGTCTTTAAGGCGAAATCTGGACAGGAACTCTTCGCTGGTTATTCTGTTCTCTTTTTTCTGCTGCCGCCATACTTCCTGAATCTGATCCGTATATGCAAGACTGTCATAAAGCATATTTCTTACCGGCATCGCATAATGAACCTTCTTCTGAGATTCACATGCCAGAACTACCAGTTCCATATCCTTCTTCCATCTTTTAATGATATCCCGATATCTCTGGACTCCTCGTGCTTTTCCACTTTTATCCGTAATCAGGATATCTGCTTCCCGATCCAGATTTTCTAACTCCTCCGGCTGTATGATCTGCTTTCCATGAAACAAAAAACCATTGAACAGATCGGCAAAACGCTCCTTGTCTGACAGCCAACGATTGACCGCTACATTTGCTTTTCCCATAGGCGCACTCCTCTTTTCAATTTAAATTCATCAAAACAAGGTATCTCTGGCTGAACTGCCATAAATGAAGTCTGGATGTTAGAATTTTAAGAATAGAAAAATCCAGGATTCTGATGTGCACATATCATAACACAGGCCTGTCCAAAAAACAACTTAAAATCCTGTCAGGCCTTTCCCTTATTTCCATTGTTTCCCACCTCTCCTCATGTTATGCTATTACAAAAAGAAACGGAAATGAGGAGATTCAAAATGATCTTTAGAGAATACCTGCCGGAAGACCTGCCTCAGCTCCTCCGGCTTTTTCATGACACCATCCACTCTGTCTGCCGCAGTGATTACACTTCTGCACAACTCGACGCCTGGGCACCGGACCGTGTTGATGCTGATGTTCAGAATCGATGGCATTCTACATTAACAGAACATTATACCGTCATTGCAGAAGAAAATTCTGTCATTACCGGTTTTGGAGACATTGATGACACCGGATATCTGGACCGTCTTTATGTCCATAAGGATTATCAGCGCCGCGGTATTGCTTCTGCTATCTGTGACCTTCTGGAATCCCACGCATCTCCAAACACCATCACAACTCACGCCTCTATTACGGCAAAGCCATTTTTCCAGAAAAGAGGATATGTTGTGGTAACCAGACAGAGCGTGGAACGCCACGGCATTTTACTGACAAATTTTATCATGAAAAAGGAGTAGGTATTTTCCCTACTCCTTTTCCAGATTCCACCGTTCCAGCACCTTGCCGATCCGTTTCGCGATCAGCCCTACAAATATCGCAGCTGCAACGGTTCCCTCTCTTACGCCCTGAAGCTGTCCGGTAAATATGACAGACAACAGACAGGCCACAACTACCAGGGTTACATCAAACCCAACCTTCATATAGCCAAATTTAACAGGCAGCACCTTACATATCGCAAGGACTACTCCTTCCCCGGCAAGCACCACTACACCGGCCTTTACTTCCAGGCTGACGCCGACCGCCACCAGAAAGATCCCAATCATGCATATGATCCACTGCTGCCAGTAAGTATCATAACTGATCCCCTGAACCGCCCAGACTCCGAAATCCGTCAGATAGCCAAAGAAAAATGCAACCGGAAGCTGCATTAACTGGATCGGATGGTAATTTTTCCTTAAGATCAGAATCTGCATGGCAATGAATACGCAATGCATAATAATCGTTGCCGTTCCAACCGTCAACGGCGTAAACAGGCTGACCACATAAGGTACACTGGAAATCGGAGATGTTCCAAGAGAAGCCTTGATGGAAAATGCGACTCCGAACGCCATAATAGAAAGACCTAAAAGAAGAAGCAGATATCGCTTCAAAATGTAAACTGATAATCGATTCAACTGTCTCATCCCTTTCTCGTCACTCTATTATTATATCACTTCCATAACCGATGTCAAAAAGCCAGGCTTTCAAAACCTGGCTTTTTCACCGCTATTTTATAATTCATCCTCGAGTCCTTTTGGCATCTTCCCGAGTCTTGCGCCTCTTCCATACTTCCTGGCTGCATAGATAAAAGCCTCCACGTTTGCCTTCGGCGTTCCGATGGGGAGCTGACATCCCGTGTTCAGAATATACCCGGCAGGATTATCTGCGCATTTTTCCAGACATTCCCTGCAGGAAGCGATTACTTCATCGATAGTTCCCTCCTTCATCACATCTACCGGCGGTACATTTCCCGCGATCCGCATCCTGTCTCCCACAGCCTTCTTTGCTTCTGACAGATCCTCACAATTGTCAATACTGAAAGAAAACAGACCCGCATCCGCCAGATCCTCCCAGATCGGACTGGTCTTCCCACAGATATGAGCCCCCGGCCTTGATCCCATGATCTTCTCTGTCCCATTGATCAGCTTCTTGATATACGGAAGGGAGAACTCATCAAACTGAGACTTGCTGATCACATCCATGCAGGTCACCGGATCTGAAAAATTTGTAGAAACTGGTCCAAACTCATGGGCAAATGCTTCAAACCATTTCAAAGAACACTCTACCGTCAGATCCAGAAGCTTATGCAGCATTTCCGGATTTTTCCTGGTATCCTTCAGTACCTTTTCCACTGGCCGGACTGCAATCGCCGTAGATATAGGACCTGCCACGCTGGTTGTCATACTTACATCCGGGAAACGGTCTTTCAGTCTCTTGGCACTTTCCAGGATCGGCCGAAGCACCGGATTCGTATAAGGATCCGTCACCTCCAACTTGTCAAAATCCGCATAATCCTGCAGCACATGCTCTGCGACATAATCGATTCCGTGTTCCGGAGCAGCGATCTTCGATCCCAGAGCTCCGCCAATAGTCTTAAGCCCCAGTCCCACATTAAAGCTGTCCAGCCCGAACTCTTCCTTCCGGCGACGGATCACCTCACTTTTCACCTCAAAATCTTTCGCAAATTGTGTGGTAGTAAATCCAAAGATATCCGCCATAGCCGGATCCGGCGCCTGCAGGGTATAGGGAATATGATCCACTTCCTCCCCTGCATTATAAGCTTTCATCCGCTCCTCGGCGGTCATCTCCACCTTCTGTTCCTTCATCAGCCGTTTTAATTCTTCATATTCCATACGCTTTCTCCCTCATACACTGAGTACTGGTACGTCTATGGAAAGATCATGCTGTCCGCAAAAATCCGTTCATAATTTTCTGTCTCAGCAAGCTCCATATATTCCATTTCTGACGCCAGTTTTTCGATTTCCTGTTTCACCTTTTCGGACATCAGCGCCATATAAGCACCTGTTTTGGAAGAATTTCCCACATAGACCAGCTTGTCCTTTACCGCTTCCGGAAGAATCCCGGTTCCTACCAGCGACTCTGCAGGCAGATGGGCTCCAAACTGCCCGGCGATCATCACCTTATCCAGATCTTCCATCGTAATTCCTGCCTTCTGTAAAAGTGCGGTAAATCCGGAAAGTATGGCGCCCTTTGCCAGCTGCACCTGCCGGACGTCCCCTTGCGTTACCAGGATTTCCGGCCTTTCATGCAGCACAAACTCCCTCTTCGTTCCGTTGACGCGAAGCATCGGGAAACGATAGTCGTCTTCTTTTAACTTCTCTTTCTTGATAAATGCCCCCGTCTTCTTTACAAATCCGGTTCTTAAAAGTTCCTTGACCGCTGCCATGATACCGCTTCCACAGATTCCTACAGGGTCCTGACCCCCTATCACTTTGATCACATTTCCCTCCGGCGTAATCTTTACATCCTCAATAGCTCCTTCAGCCGCCCGCATTCCAGAACTGATATTCATCCCCTCCAGTGCAGGCCCTGCCGCACAGGAACAGCAAAGGATTCTGCCAGAGTCTGTCAGAACGATCTCTCCGTTGGTCCCGATGTCGATAAACAGTACGCGTCCCTTCTCTTCCTGCAGCGCACAGACATAAGCGCCTGCCACGATATCTGCGCCAATGTATCCCGATACCTGAGGCAGACAGTACAAAAGGGTATCCTTGCCTGCCTCGATTCCAATCTCAGAAGCAGGAAGCCTCTTTGCCTCTGTAAATTCAGGGCGGTAAGGTGCCTTTCCGATACTCCTCGCATCCACTCCCAACAGCATATGCATCATCGTACAGTTTGCTGCCACATCGATTTCCCGGATCTCCTCTTTTGAGATTTCTGCTTCGTCACACACCTCTGTGATCATTCCATTGACAGAATGTACGATTGCATCCTGAAGCTCCCGGATCCCGGTCTGCGGATGCTCATACTCATAAGTAATCCTGGTCAGCACATCCAGTCCGTAATGTTTCTGAGCATTGATCATGGACGCGCCTGCAATCTCCTCTCCGGATACCAGGTCGATCAGCGCCGTCACAACAGTGGTGGTCCCGATATCGATCACGATGCCATACCCTCCGTCAAAGGTATCCCTTTCAAATTCCGGCAGATACCCCCTGGTCAGGACCTTATGCCGGCGCTCCTTTTTCAGCAGCTCTACTTCCACATCGCCATAGACTTCTGTCATACAGGCCAGACGGATTCCCTCCTGGACTTCCTGGTCTTTCAGAAGATTTTTTTCTGTATCCGACAACTCACAGGTCTTTCCCGACAGGATTCTGACTTTACATTTTCCACAGATTCCTTTGCCGCTGCAGGGATTATCCACAAAAGCTCCTCCCTGAAGGAGCTGATCCAGAAGATTCGCCCCGTCCTCACATATCACGGGCTTTTCCATTTGTTTCACTATAATCCTGGCCATTCTCTTATGCCTCCTCTCTGACACACGCAAGAATTGCCTGGATATTAGATAAAGGTGATTTCATTCCCAGACCACAGGCTGGCGCGATAATGTCTGAACCGTTTCTCATGCAGCTCTTTGCCAGAGTTTTTACTCTGGCCGGATCGCCAAATTCCAGCGCATATGTACTGACATTTCCCATCAGCACCCGGTCCGGAAGTTGTTTTCTTGCTTCTTTCATCGGCACAATGGAATCAAAACTAAGGGCACTGCTTCTGACCTCATTAATCTCCTTATATACCGGGCTCATCTGTCCACAGATATGTACGATTGTTCCCAGTTTTTCCTTCTGGAGCGAATCCAGCAGACGGTTGATATAGGTCACTGCAAATTCTTCGAAATATTTAGGCCCCAGAATCTCTCCGGTACCGCTTGGATCAGAAATCGCAATCACGTCTGCACCTGCCTCGATCTGGGCTCGTCCAAATGCAATCAGCTGATCCGTAATAAATCCCATATATTCATGAGCCTCCTTATTGCGTTTACGAAGCTCTTTGTAAAAGATCACCGGCTCCATCACTGAGCTCGCCGTGCTGACCGGACCTGTCAGATTCCCTACAATTGGTACATCCTTTGTCTCCTTTTTCAGAATGCGGATAGCATCTGTTACCACCCTGGCCCGTCCCTTCGTCACATCCACCGGTGTCAGTTTATGGTAGTCCGCCACCGAATCAATGACATAGTCTGTCACGTGAGGCTCATAGATATTGGTTCCAAGATCTACCTTTGCGCCCATCTCTTCCGCCTCTACTGTCATACAGAAAGGCACTCCATAATTCTCAAAGCAGCCTTTCTCATAAACAGCTTTTGCCAGATCCGCCATTTTTCTTGCATCCGTATGTGCCTCCGGAAGATAGACATGGATGGCATCCATCAGCTCTGAGGTGACCATATTCATCATTCCTCCGGGACAGATGCAGGCAGGGCGATCCACTTTCTGCCCTTCAAATATCAGTTTCAGTCTTTCTTTTGGTGTCAACATCTCATCTCTCCTACGCAATATTCAACAGTCTCTTTGCCAGCTTGACAGCCTCCACCGCATTCTGGGAATAGCCGTCTGCGCCGATCTTATCCGCGAACTTCTGGGAAATCGGTCCACCTCCGATCATGACCTTCACCTGGTCCCGGATTCCGGCCTCCTCCAGAAGATGGATCACCGTCTCCATCCCGCCCATGGTCGTCGTCATCAGTGTAGACAGGCACACCAGACTTGCATGCTCCTCTTTTGCCGTATCCACAAATTTCTGCAGCTCTACATCCCGTCCCAGATCGATCATCTCAAACCCTGCTGTCTCCATCATGATTTTTACCAGATTCTTGCCAATATCATGTGTATCGCCTTCCACGACTCCGATCACAGCCTTTACCTTTTCTTCTCCGGAAGTGTCCGGCAGATAAGGACGCAGAATGTCGAGTCCTATATACATGGCGTCTGAGCAGAGCAACAGGTCTGTAACAAAATACTCTTCCTGCTCATACAGCACACTGGCGCGGTTCATCCCATCTACCAGGCCTTCCATGATTCCGTCAAGGGCCGGATATCCTGCATCAAGATATTCCTGTGCCGCCTCCGCCACATCGTCTTCTTCCATCTCAAAAACGCCGTCTGACAAACGTTTCAGCAATTCCTCTTTTGAACTCATCCTATATTCCCTCCTGTCTATGAAATTAGCTGCAATTCCTTAAAAACTCCGTTTTCCAGCTGGTAACCTACATTTTTAATACACATCTGCCCGGCAAACTTTGCCTTTCCGATCATCTGAATACAGGCCTCTCCATAGCGCGTTCCAGGAGTAATCAGATGATCTCTGAATCTGGCATGACCAGTCCCTATCAGGGCAAAAGATGTTTTTGGGCAGAGCAGAATCATCGTTTTATCGTCCGCCAGTGCCTCCACTTTTTTCAGAAACTCATAGGTGAAATCTTCTACCACCTGTTCCGCCATTCTTGGCCCCAGAATATTCACTCCGCCGGATGAATCCGCATAGCTGATCAGATCCACATCGTATTTCTTCGCTTCTTCCATAAACTTCAGAATTTCATCGCCCAGCTTCCAGAATACCTTCTTCATGACCTCCGGCTGCTTTCTCATCCCTTTAAAAACATAACGGGCATCAATCAATACATTTAGAATCGTAAAGGGTCCGGATACCTGGAGAACCACATGCTCTCCCTGGTCGCGAAGCTCCTTACAGGCCAAAAGGACCTCATGGATCCTGCCCGCCGCAAAATCAATAGGCGGCAGTTCCAGAAGCTCTTCTGGTTTTGTACAGATATATTCCTTTGCCCGGGGACCGGTTTTGTCATTTCCATAATTGACCAGACCTCCCATAGCCTCCGCCTCTACGGTATGGCAGAAGGGCAGCTCACAGAATGCTGCTCCATCATGCTCCTTTAAGGCTTTGGACAACTCTGCCATCGTCTCATGATGCAGATAGGCATCCGGGAAGGTCAGATTCAGCTTTTCTGTCACTTCGCCGCTGATTCCTGCTGAATTGTCATAGGTACAGTTAAAATCTTTGATTTCACCCAACACATCTTCCCCCTTTTTACTGCTTTCCAAACAGAACTTTTTCCGCGTCTTTTGCTGCGCGGACTGCTGCCATTACATTCTCGTCCGGCGTCATCGGAGACACATCACAGTCACCGCTCAAAATAAACCGTCCGTCCCTCGCACCGTCCATACACTCCTGGTATGCATACTTATAGACTTCTTCCGGCGTCCCTTCCATCAGGACAGACACACATGGAATATTCCCCATCAGAGAAACCTGATCTCCATATTCGTCCTTTACCTTCTTTGTCTGGGTGTCAGAAATATGCCATGCATCTCCTGATTCCTTTAATACCAGATCAAAACGGTCGTCATATGGGCCACAGGTGTGGATCACGATCCTGGCGCCATAATCCTTAATCCGCTTATTGGCACGGATATTGCTCTCGGAAATACATTTTTCATAGGATTTTCTGGAGATGCAGTATCCGCCGAAATTTGGCATCGGAAACCACAGGAAGTCCACGCCGGCATCCCACAATATCTTTGATGATTCGACCACTGCATCTTCTACATGATCTTCCAGAGCCAGAAACAGTTCCGGATTCTTGACCATTGCCTTAAATGCAGGTTTTGCTCCAAGCAGAGTAAATGCCACAGCCGCCGGCACATGCAGGATCACATAGATCGGTTCATCCGGCTCTTCCTCCCGCATTAACTTAACGGTTTTCACCAGATTTTTCAGCATCGGACATTTTTCCGGATCATACGGCCGCAGCTTTTTAATGTCCTCCATCGAGTGTACCACATCATCCCCGTCTCCGACAATATTTCCTTCACTATTCGGAAGATGTCCGCCCATCATTGCCGCGACACCTCCATAGACTCCGGCGCACATTCCGTCATATCCCAGTTTTCTCCTGACCCCTGCCATACATTCTGTCATTTTCTCCGGGCTTGCCATCACCTCCGGCATCGTATATCCATAGCGCGCTACCGGAAGAGAAAACGCGTTCATGATCACCGGGATCCGATCCGCTCGCTTTCCCTCCAGTATTGCTTTTACTGCTTCTCTTTTTCCCATCATGGCCTTCGTCCTCCTTATGCTGCTCCTACCAGTTTCTTCGCAAATTCCACTGCCTCAATCGCATTCCTTGTATATCCATCCGCACCGATTTTTTCTGCAAAAGCTGGTGATACCGGTGCGCCTCCCACCATGATCTTTACCTTATCACGAAGACCTGCTTCTTTTAACTTTTCTATTACCGTCTCCATCCCCGGCATCGTAGTAGTCATCAGAGACGACATACATAAGATATCTACATCATTCTCCCGGACATAATCTACAAAGGCATCAAGCGCCACATCTCGTCCAAGATCGTGTACATCAAATCCACCCGTCTCCATCATAATCCTTACCAGATTTTTCCCGATATCATGGGTGTCTCCTTCCACGACCCCGATCACCACCTTACCGATACTCTGCTTCTCTGTATCCGGCAGATACTTCTGAAATTCCTCGATTCCGGCATACATGGCATCTGAGCAGACGATCAGCTCCGGCACAAAGTACTCCCCTTCCTCATAAAGGACGCTGGCACGTTTCATCCCGTCTACCAGGCCTTCCAGCATTCCTTCCTGAGGATCATACCCGGCATTGATGTACTCTTTCACCACATCTACAACCTCATCATCCTCCATGTCGCATACACAGTCTGACAGTCTGCTTAATAATTCTTCCTTGCTCTGCATTTTGTCTTCCTCCTTTGATGTTTATATATTGTCATCTTTATTTTTTATCCCTGACCTCTTTGGCAGCCTGACCTGGCTCTTTTTCTGAAATAATTTCTCCAGTTCGGGCCGGTTCAGTGCGGATCCTATGATTACAATTCTACTCTTCTTTTGGTCTTTCGTTGACCGAAAACCAGCATGTGACATTGTAACATCCACTTGCAGCTTTTCTCCCGACGGTGTCTCTAACATCCCTTTTGCTCTTAAGATTCTGCCATACTTCCGGTCGCGCAGTTTTTCCAGCAATTCTTTCATCTCCGGCTTTGTCATTACGGGAAGATCACGAAAGCTGACACTGGAAAACGTAAGCTCTGCTGCCCCGGAAATATTTCTTTCTTCTACTTCTCCGGATATCTCTGTATCTGTTGTATCTGCCTTGTCTGCCAGCTTTAAAAGCCTTAGAAGTTCTTCTCCCTCCAGCTTCCGAAAGTCTCCTTCATAGATCACCGCATCTGGATTTCTCTTCCTGATATCATCCCGAATCCAGTCTTTCTTCTCTTCCGTAAGTTCCTCTATCTGGCTGCAGAAAATAATCTGCGCCTGTTGGATCTGATCAAGATAGAATGCGCCAAATCCGTCCACATACTCTTCATAAGAACTTCCATCCAGCAGGGCGATACGCCGGATGGCCTCCAGTTCCACGCCATCCCTGTCTCTCACCTTCTCACATACTTTGACAATATCAGAAAGCTTGCCCACTCCGGATGGCTCGATCACGATCCGGTCCGGCTGATACTGTCTGGCGATCTCCCGTATTCCATTCCTGAAATCTACGGCCAGACTGCAGCAGATACATCCTGCATAAAGCTCTTTCACCGGAATATCAGACCGAATCCTATCTCCGTCAAGTCCGACGTCCCCGTATTCATTTTCAATAACCACCGTCTTTCCGGAAAGCAATGGAAGATATTGATTCAGAAAGGTGGTCTTTCCGGCCCCCAGAAAACCGGATACAATCTCTATGTCCATGCCGCCTCCTTTCTCCGCATAAAAAAAGGTGCGAAAAGGCACAGCGTAACCGCTGTCCTTTCCCCACCGAAAAAAATCATCTTACTATATAGCAGGTCTCCTGACTCGATTTCATCCAGCACTTCCGCCTTCCCCGTTTTGCAGGTGGCATATCCAGAAGGCTGTCCATCACACAGTAGAGCGGGCTGTTCCGGATTCCCACCGGATTCCCTTTTCAATGCCTTGGCATCACTATATACGTTACATGATAATCATATCACAAAGGACTTTTCCTATCCCAATTGATAATTCACATGTTTTTATAGCCATTCCCTATAATATAGATATTACTTTGCCTCTTCTGCAGCTTTCTGAGCAAACGTTTCATTAACCAAATCATCCTTTGCAATTGGCTCTGTGATCAGGCCGGAGGAAATCGCCATATTATTGATTGCCTCTACACCGCTGTCTGTGAAAATTCCATCCGCAGACCACAGGCTGTTTTCTTTACACTCTGTCACAATCTGTTCTAAATTTTCCATCTCAGAAAACTGACCCTGCAAGGCATCTACGATCTCAGGCACCTCATGATTTTCCAGATACTGAGCCCCTTTATAACATGCATTTACAAATGCCTGGGTGATTTCAGGGTTTTCGTCAATATAGCTCTTTTTCCCGAATACAATATACATCTCATAAGTTTCAGAGCCAAGTAGTTCTTTATGCACTTCTTTATCATATATATCTACTGTTACATCATATCCTGCATCGATCAGCTGAGCTCTCAGTTCCGGGGATGCATAGGTGGCACTTACTTCACCGCTCTCAAGTGCTGCAATTACCGCACTGTTATCCATGTTTGCATAAGTCACGTCATTATCTGCATCCAGCCCTGCATTATTGATGATAGAGCGCACAAATGCTCTCGGTGAAGATCCGCTGTCTGCACCATTAACAGTAGTTCCTTTCAAATCTTCAATCGAATCAACGTTTTTCCCTAAAAAGAATGAATATGGATATGTGTCTGTACAGGTATAAATCAACTGAGTATCCTGCCCCTCTGCTACAAACTTGCAGATCATTTCCGGGCCATACAGGCCAAACTGCGCTTCATCAGCTAACACCGGAGCCGTCGGCATGTCACTTTGTACGGTTGTGATCTCTACATCAAGCCCTTCTTCTTCAAAGTATCCTTCTTCCAGTGCTACATACACCGGTGCCCAGAGTATCCCTCTTACTGGTTCGCACACCGTAATTTTCTGAAGTTCGCCATCTCCCTGTCCTTCTGTTGTTTCTCCTGCATTATTTCCTGTTTCCTGACTGTCTGAAGATCCACCACATCCCATCAACATGGCTGTTGTCATGGCAGTCGCCAATAATGCTGCTAATACTCGCTTTTTCATAAGCTCCTCCTTACATGAAAACCTTTTTGTTATTTATCCATAGTGGGGCGCCATTTCAGCACCTTTCTATCGATCCATGACACTGCTGCATTTAAAATAAACATAATAATCATTAGTATAATCACGCAGGCAATCACTCTTGTAATATTGTAATATCCTCCTGCCATCTGAATAACATATCCAAGCCCGGCGGTCGCTCCCAGATATTCTCCTACAATTGCTCCAAGAACAGCGGCTCCCACTCCTGCTTTCAGACTTGCCATCAGCCATGGAATACAGGAAGGCATAATCACCTTTGTCATAATCTGCACTTTATTTGCACGCATCAGCTGAAGGGTCTGTATCAGCTGAATATCTACATCCTTAAATCCTGCATAAATATTAAAAAATACCAGGAAAAACACACTGATTGTCGCCATAAATATTTTGGACTTAATTCCGATACCGAACCACACGACAAACAATGGCCCCAGCGCCAGCAGCGGAAGTCCATGAATCCCTACAAAAATAGGTTCCACAATATGGGAGAGTGTTTTATAATTTCCTACAATCAACGCGATCAATGTCCCGAAAACAATCCCATAAAACAGACCTAAGAAAGCCGCATACAATGTAATCCCGATATGAGGAAGAATATATCCGGTGGAAAACATTTCCACAGTGTCTGCCCATACTTCTTTTGGGGAGCTAAAAAACATCGGATTGATCAATTCCCTGTCTGCCAGAAACTGCCAGAGAATTACAAATACAATCAAAAGGATGACCAGATAAATATGGGAGCGTAATTTTGTCTTATCTATTTTCATCTAATCCACCTCTTCTTCCGTCAGTTCATCTTTTATATCACTCCAGATTTCTTTTTCCAGTTCCAGAAACTTAGGATTGTATTTATATTCTTCAATAATTCTCGGACGTTCAATATCTACAATATACTCATTTTTAATAACTGACGGACGTCTGCTTAACAGCACGATCCTGTCTGCCAGTGTAATCGCTTCTGCAATATCATGCGTGATATATACAATAGTATTTTTCCGCTCCGTCCACATCCGCAAAATCTCTTTTTGAAGAGTCTCTCGTGTAAACACATCCAAAGGTCCGAAGGGTTCATCCATAAAAATAATATCCGGGTTCTGAATCAATGCCCGTATAATGACCGCTCGTTTTCTCATACCACCGGAAAGCTCAAACGGATACATTTTTTCAAAGCCTTCCAGGCCGCTGACTCTCATCATCTCCCTGGCTTTCTCCAGTCTCTCCTTCTTTGGTATTTTCTCAATCTCCAGCCCCAACGCCACATTTGATTCAATCTTTCTCCATGGAAGAAGCGTGTCTGTCTGAGAAATATATCCGATCTTATGTTTATTCGATCTGACTGGCTCACCGTCAATTTTCACTTCTCCTTCTGTCGGTTCGATCATACCGCACATAATATTTAAAAGCGTACTTTTGCCACATCCGCTTGCACCGACAATAGCCAGGAATTCTCCATCTTTTACTTCAATGTCTATATGACGGATCGCTTCTGTCTGTTTTTCTCCCCCATAAATATGATGGATTCCTTTTAACTCTAGTTTATTCTTTTTCATCTGCATTCCTGTTCTCTCAAATCACCTTTTATAAAAGCCTACAAATAACTTAGAAAAGTTTACCACTACCCCCCCCCGGTCAAATTGAAAATCATAATCAATTAGCTTTTTTATTATTTTTTTCTATAAAACAAAAAACCGATTCCATTGATTCTCTCATTTCCACGCGATATAGTAAAAGTAGATTAAATTTCTGGTTTTATATACAAAGGAGGTCCTGTTTTATGCACAAAGATGACCAGATGACACCAAAAGAAAGAGCCTTTGCTCTTTTTGCAAAAAAACCGGTAGACCGTATGCCTATCAAGATTTTTTCTCCTTATATCGGAATGAATTTTGGTGCTTCCTATGATGAGGCTTTTAACGATGCCAGATCCCGTGCTCACTGGCTGATTGAAGGATACCGCCGTTTCGGGCAGGACGGCCTAAGCGTCAACTACAGACTAGACGGAATTCCTGTTGCCTTTGGCGCCGAGTCCACCTACGATCCCACAGGTATTCCGATCGTAAAAAATCCAGTTATCAAAGAGCTGACAGATATCTCTGAACTGGATCTTACAAACTTAAGATTTGAAAATGATAAAAATGCACAGATTGCTTTTGACGCAGTGCAGATTGTTCAAGAAGAGCTCCAGGATGAGGTCTTTACCGGTGTCGGCTTCATGGGGCCTTTTACCACCGCCACTAACCTGGCCGGAGCCACCAAGATTTTAAAGGCCATGCGTAAGGATCCGGAAAACCTGCATCGCCTTCTTGACTTTGCCGCAGATGCAACCATCGAAGTCGGGCGAAAATTTGTAGAAAATCAGATTGGCATCGGCCTGGCCGAACCGACTGCCTCTTTATTGTCTCCAGGACAATTCCGTGAATTTGTCATTCCTTATTATAAAAAGGTCATGGATCAATGGAAAGAATGGGGCAGCCGGGGCGCAGGCTTCCACATCTGCGGAGACACCACAAAGCTTCTGGAAACTTTCCCTGAAATGGGCATCCGCGGCGTCAGCATCGACAGTGCTGTAGACATTGGTTTTGCCAAAGAAACCGTTGGTGATAAGATGTCGATCATGGGGAATGTTTCACCGATTGAAATCCTGGAAGGCACTCCAGACAGTATCCAGGCGGCGGTAATAGACTGCTTCCGGAAATGCTGGGATAATCCCTGTGGCTTCACGATTGCCCCAGGCTGCGATATCCCGGTACAGGCTCCTCTTGAAAACATAGATGCTTATATGAAAGCTGCCCGGATGTGTGCAAAATATCCGGTTCAGCCATCGAACTGGGAATAATGATTTTCAATGGGGACGGGGGATTTTCGAAAATCCCCCGTCCCCATTGTTCCGTTATTCTACATCCTTCAGCGCTTCAAAAAATTGTTAAAAACCCACTAATTTTTATAACATCTTACAAACATTATAAAATAATCCGCAATTTTTTCTCTGTTTTGCCCCTGTCAGACAATTATAATTGCTCTGATGTCCGTGCATCCTCCCGATAATATTCCCTCAGGCACTGATACCCAAGCTCAAACATTTTTTTCTGTCTGTCATATATCTCCCGGTACTCTTCTCTTGGACAAAAGACCCTGTCCGTTTTCACAAACTGATGCACTACAGAAAAATCCTGAAATGCTCCGACGCCCACACCGGCGATCACCGCAGCAGCGATGGAAGTCGCTGTTTCCACATGATCCAGCCGATGCAGTGTTACCCCCAGCACATCTGCCAGGATCTGCGCCAGCACGTCTCCCTTTGCCCCACCGCCGGTCAGGACCAGCTCCTTCCCTTCTATGTGCTCTCTCTGCGCCTTTAAAATCACATCCAGATTCATGGCAATTCCTTCCAGCACTGCGCGTACATAATCGCATTTCTGATGCTCCATCCGGATTCCCAGGAAACTGCCGGATGTATCCGGATTCCATCTGGGACTTCTCTCTCCCAGCAGATATGGGAGAAAAATCAACCCTTTTGCTCCCGGAGGAGACTGGCACACCAGTTGGTTCAAAAGCTCATAAACGGATTCTCCCGTTTCGTCTGCACGCCTTTCTTCTTCCTGGCACAGGGCTTCTCTGATATAAGAATACGAACTTCCGGCTGCCTGCATCGTTCCACAGGGCATATATTTTCCAGGAACCACATGTCCAAACCCGATCAGCGTCTTCTCACGATCCAGCTCCACTTTACCGGATGTACCTGCAATCCAGGCCGAAGTACCAAAGGACAAAAACAACTGACCGTCTTCGATACATCCTGCTCCCAGTGCAGAGCAAGGCCCGTCGCCGCCTCCGCAGACCACTTTCGCTGCCGTAGTAAGTCCCAGCTCTTTTGCTGTTTCCTCGGTCAACTCGCCGATCACATCTGTGGATGCGTGAAGCTCCGGAAGTTTATCCAGAGCGATTCCTGCCGCCGCAAGGATCTCTTCTGACCACTTCAGTCTTCGCAGGTCAAACGCATCCGTGCCGGAGGCCTCCGAATAATCCGTCACAAACGCTCCCGTAAGGCGGCAGATAATATAATCCTTTGCCAGCAGCATTTTATATGTTTTTTCATAAATTTCAGGTTCATGCTCCTTAATCCACATCAGTTTCTCAATGCTGTAGCTGGGGCTGACCCGATGCCCGTTGATCTCATACATCCTGTCAAACCCAATCTTTTCTTCCAGATATTCCGCCTGCTTCTCTGCCCGGTGATCCGCCCAGATCATGGCAGGACGCAGCGCCTTTCCCTCCCGGTTGACAGCAATACATGCCTGCATCTGCGAAGAAAAGGACAATGCCAGCACGTCTGAAGGGTCGATCCCCTGCACAATTTCTCTGGTAGCCCGGCAGACGGCCTGCCACCAATCCTCCGGATCCTGCTCCGCATAATTTTTATGAAAAAAATGAACCTCATATGGAACTGTATAACTCTTGATCAGCTTCCCTTCCGTCGAAAACAGGGACGCCTTATTGCTGGACGTTCCCAGATCATGCGATATCAGATATTTTCCCATGTACATGCTCCTCCTTCAATTTATAAATATATTTCCGGATCTTCTTATTTTTTATTATCTTACCATAATGCTTTTGCAATGTAAACTTTGAAATATATTTATCTTTCGTACGAAACTTTATTTATTGACATACAATCTTTTCTTTGATAAGATACTTTCAGAACCAACAAGGAGGTTTTCTCATGAAAAAACGGCACAGTGAGATCCTGAAATATATCACTGCCCACGGCAAGACAGAAGTCGCCGTGCTGGCAAAAGAGCTAAATGCCTCCGCAGTTACCATCCGCAAGGATCTGGACTATCTGGAAGAGCGGGGAATGCTGAAGAGAGAGCGGGGATTTGCTGTTCCCAATGACCCGGGAGACATTTTCTACCGTA
Organism: uncultured Lachnospiraceae bacterium; assembly: GCA_900553355.1. Lineage (GTDB taxonomy): Bacteria > Bacillota > Clostridia > Lachnospirales > Lachnospiraceae > Merdimonas. Next base: position 9,002 of record USDK01000011.1, on the reverse strand, counting down.
TGGCTTTCCACACCGATAAAAAGCAGCGGATTGCCAGAACTGCCGCTGCTTATATCGAAGACGGCGAGACTGTTATGATTGAATCCGGCTCTACCTGCACTCTGTTGGCCGAGGAACTGGCACACACCAAAAAAAACGTGACCATCGTCACCAATTCTGTCTGCCTGGCAGAATATGTTCGCTCTTATCCGAATATCCAGCTGATTCTCCTGGGCGGAATCCTGCAGATTCCAAGCCAGTCTCTGGTAGGGCCATTGACCAGACAAGCCGCAGGAGCTTTCCATGTGGATAAGATTTTCACCGGAATTGACGGCTACTCTCGTTCCTTTGGATTTACCGGCGATGATCTGACACGGGCTGATACCCTTCATGCCATGATTGATTCTGCCAGACACGTTTTTGTACTGACAGATTCTGACAAATTTCTGCATCCAGGAGCCGTTTCTTTTCTTCAGCTTAATCAGGTCTATGAAATCATCACTGATGAAGGCATCTCGCCGGAAGAGAAATCCTATCTGGAAAGCCAGGATATTCGCGTTACAATCGCAGACAAATAAAGTAATTTATATAATTTTCAAGGAGGTTTCACCATGAAATATTTATTAGACACAGCCAATCTTGCAGATATCCGCCGGTTTTATGACATCTTTCCGATCGCCGGCGTCACTTCCAATCCTTCTATCGTAAAACGAGAAGGAAAGGTAGATTTTTTCGCACATATGAAGGAAATCCGTTCCATCATCGGACCTGAAAAAGCGCTTCACATTCAGGTAACCGCACTGGACACAGATGGTATGTTAAAAGATGCGGACACAATCCTGGAAAAAGTAGATCCTGACGTTTATGTCAAGGTTCCTGTCACTATGGAAGGCATTAAGGCGATCAAGCTGATGAAGCAGAAAGGCATCCGTGTGACCGGAACCGTCGTTTACAGCAAACAGCAGGGATTTCTTGCCATGGAAGCCGGGGCTGACTTTATCGCTCCGTATTTTAACCGTATGGAAAACCTAGGGATCGATCCGGATGACGTCATTGCTTCCCTGGCAGAAATGATCGCACTCTATGATTATCCGACTCAGATTCTTGCAGCCAGCTTTAAAAATGCAGGTCAGGTAGACCGGGCATTCCAGGCAGGAGCCCAGACAGCTACTATGGACCCGTCTATCCTGGAAGGCATGCTTGCCCAGCCCCACATTACCGGTGCTGTGGCTACTTTTGACGCTGACTGGAAAGCGATTCATGGAGATCAGTTGATCAGCGACCTGTAATTTATAGATAACTTCTATTTTGCAGGTACAGACATTATAAAAAGTGATTTGATATCTCCGATTTTCAGGACTATACTGATTAATAGATATGAATAAGGAGGTAAGCGTAATGTCAATTACTGCAGAAACTGCAAAAGCACATGTGAATGATCCGGCTGTTTTATGTTGCAGAGCGGAAGCTGGTATCACCATCGAAGCTGCAAATCTGGAGGATCCGGCGATTTTTGACGAACTGGTAGACTCTGGACTGTTAACTCTGGACGGCTGTCTGACGATCGGACAGGTGCTTGGTGCAAAGTTAACAAAAACCAGCGATTCTTTGGCCCCATTAACCCCAGACAATGTTGAAGGATATAAGGAAGCTGTATCTGTCACAGAAGAACCGGAGGAAGACACTGATTCTGCTGCCACCTCTCAGCCTGCAGAAGTAAATGTTGCCGGTGCAGTTACAAAAATTCAGCATGGAAAAGTTGTAATTTCTATTAAAGAAGGAAAAGATATTTATCTGGAACTTCCGATATAAACAGAACCATTACCTTTTTATGACATATTTTCCCTTATGTTAATGCGCAGTAAAAGGCCGGAACATTTTTGTTCCGGCCTTTTCACAACTCATTCTTTCATTATGACTATAAGATTTTGGACAAAAATTCCTGAAGCCTTGGATCTTTCGGGTGTTCAAAAAATTCTTCCGGCCCTGCTTCCTCCTTGATCTGACCCTCATCCATAAAGATCACTCTGGAAGCTACTTCTCTTGCAAATCCCATTTCATGGGTAACGACTACCATAGTCATACCGTCTCTTGCCAGCTCTTTCATCAGATCCAGCACCTCTCCTACCATCTCTGGATCCAGGGCAGACGTAGGCTCATCAAACAGGATCACATCCGGATCCATGGCCAGAGACCGGATGATCGCCACACGCTGTTTCTGTCCGCCGGATAATGTGGAAGGATAGGCATCGGCCTTGTCATCCAGACCGATTCTCTTTAACAGTTCCATTGCTCTCTCCCGGGTCTCTTTGACGATCTGTTCCTTCGTCTTATCGATCGGGATCAGTTCTTTTTTATCCCCGCCGCGGAACAGATTCTGGAACTTGATCTTCCTGTTTTCCCGTTTCGCTTTCTTAAGATCCTTACACTTTAAATAGGCCGGCGCCATCATCACGTTCTGGAGGACCGTTTTATTCTGAAACAGATTGAAATGCTGGAATACCATTCCCATGTGACGTCTGTGCACATTGATATCTACCTTCATATCCGCGATATCCACACCATTAAATATAATGCTTCCCGATGTGGGATCTTCCATACAGTTCAGGCACCGCAGGAACGTACTTTTCCCGGAGCCGGAAGGTCCGAGCACCGCCACGATATCCCCTTTATTGATCGTGATATTGATATCCTTCAGCACTTTTGTATCGCCGAAGTCTTTCCTGAGATTAATTACTTCTATCACTCTTCTTCAGGCTCCTTTCCAAGATTTTAATCAGCAGCGTGATCACCAGTACCAGCGCAATATAGATCAGCGCCATCACCAGGTACGGAACCATAAACTCATAGCTGTTGCTTCCGATATAGTTAAACGCAACATATAGATCTGCCGCCCCTACAAAGCTGACGACTGAGGTTTCCTTGATCAGTGAGATGAACTCATTTCCCAGGGTAGGCAGAATATTTTTTACTGCCTGTGGGATTACGATCTTACACATGCTGGTTCCAAAGCTTAACCCCACGGCTCGTCCGGCTTCCATCTGTCCTGGATCTACCGACTGGATTCCGCTTCTCATAATCTCTGATATGTAGGCGCCGCTGTTTAATCCAAATACCAGCATAGCCACCTGGACACCCGTGAACTGCCATCCGAGGATCGGCAGCAGCACATAATAAAATACCAGCAGCTGTACCACCATTGGAGTTCCCCGGAACAGTGCCACATAGAAGCTGCAGATTCCGTTCAGGATTCTGGGCAGCCGCTTATACTTCGGCAGTACCCGTACTGTCGCAATGATGGTTCCGATCAGGATACCGATAATCAGACCGGTCACTGCGATAAGCAGAGTATTCTGAAGCCCTTCCACGACTTTGACATAGCCGTTCTGCTCCAGAAATATCTCTATAAATTTATCTACTTTCTGGCCAAAATTTCCCATAGTCTTCCCTTCTCAAAAAGAGGAAGGCCTGTTCTTAAAAAGACTGCCTTCCCCGTATTGCCTTCCAAATTCTATCTTTTACTGCATCTCATTGATTGCTTCCGTGATTGCTGCCGCAGGTGCCGCATCAATAATCACATACTGGATATTTCCATGCAGCAGATCCTGTACGGCCAGAGAACCGCTCTTGTATGGAACACATTCTGCCGGAAGTCCTTCAAATCCCCAGTCGTCATCACCTTCTACATAATACTGTCCGGTCGTTCCCTGCTGTACGCCGATCTTATCAGAAGACTTAAGCTCTCCAAGCTTCGCCGCTACAGCATCCGCATCTTTGCAGTCATCAAAGGTGTTGTCATCGCTGCGGACAATCAGTCTCTGAGACGCCTCATAATAGGGATCGGAGAAGGTCACATACTCTTCTCTTTCCTCATTGATCGTAAGTCCTGCCATCGCGATGTCACATTTCTGCTGTCCCACAGACAGGCAGACTGCATCGAAGTCCATGTTCTGGATTACCAGCTCCTGTCCCAGTTCTTCTGCCATCAGCGCTGCGATCTCCATATCGATTCCATAGTACTGATCGCCCTTCGTATACTCAAACGGCTCAAATGCTGCATTGGTTGCTACCACCAGCTGATCCTTGGAGGAATCCAGCTGGGCAGACTCTACTGCCTGGGGCTCTCCGCCGCCGAAATATCTGTCGCAGATCTCATCAAAGGTACCGTCATCTTTGATCTGGGCGATAAAGCTGTTTACCTGATCTAAAAGCTCCGGCTGATTTTTATCCACACCAAATGCATATTCCTCACTGGTCAGATCAATATCGATCACCTTTGCCGTTACTTTTTCATCTCCGGATCCTTCCCCGCCTTCAGAACTGTCACTGCTTCCGCCACATCCGGCAAGTGCACTGCAGGCCAGGATAAGAACCAGTCCCATTGCCAGTTTCTTCTTCATAACATATCCTCCCTTTTCTTTGTATAAATATACAAATTGTTCTCATAATTATAACACGTTCTTAAGAAAAAGCAAGCCTTATTTATCCGATTGCCAGCTGAACCAGGGATACGATAATAATCAAAGCGCCCAGCACGATCCGGTAATATCCGAATACTTTGAAGTCATTCTGCTTGATATAACCCATCAGGAATTTGATTGCCACTATGGAGACACCAAAGGATACCACACATCCCAGAAGCAGGTATCCAAGCTCGCCTCCCGTAAAGGCAAAGCCAAACCCTATCAGCTTCAGCAGACTGGCTCCGAACATGACCGGAATCGCGAGGAAAAAGGTAAACTCTGCCGCCACCTCTCTGGATACTCCGATAATCAGGGCTCCTACGATGGTCGCTCCTGAACGGGACGTACCCGGGATCAGCGCCAGCATCTGGAAAAATCCAATCCACAGAAGCATCTGTATACTTAACTGGGAGATTTTTGTCACGGATGGTTTTCTCCCTGCGTTCCGATTTTCAACGACAATGAATAAAATACCATAGACAATCAGCATAATCGCCACCGGCAGCGGTTTATAGAACAGACGGTCCAGCACATCATTAAACAGAAGACCGATCACAGCGGCCGGAACAGAGGCGATCAGCACCTTGATCCACATCTGCCAGGTCAGCATCTTCTGACGCTGTGTTTTCTTTGGTGAAAATGGATTCAGCTTGTGAAAATACAGTACCACTACCGCCATGATCGCACCCAGCTGGATCACTACATCGAACATTTCCATAAATGCATCACTCATACTTGGTTTCAGCACATTTCCAACCAGAATCAGATGTCCGGTACTGCTGACAGGAAGCCACTCTGTGATTCCCTCTACAATTCCTAAAATTATAACCTTGATAATATCTAACATGTTGCGCTCCTTTCCTTAATCCAGCACATATTTTTCTATAAATTTCGCAACGCCCTCTTCGTCATTGGATAATGCCACATAATCTGCTGCTTCTTTTACGGAAGGAATGGCATTTTCCATTGCCACACCCGTTCCTACTTCTTTCAGCATCTTCAGATCATTGTTGCCATCTCCGAACGCCATGATTTCTTCTCTTGGAATTCCAAGAAGCTTTCCAAGTTCGATCATTGCTTTTCCCTTGTTCACTCCTGCTGCATTAATCTCCAGATTCATCGGAAGCGCTCCCGTGATCTCAATTCCCGGAACATCTTCGATCTCTTTTCTGGCCGCATCACGATCTTCCACAGAAGTAAATAACGCCTGGATCTTATCTACAGGAAGTTTCGTCTCATCAAATTTGACTCTCACATCATCCACTGCCACACGTGTAGACATAATATAATTCGCCATTGCCGGAACACTCAGATATTTACCAATATGTTCCAGTGCTTCCCGCGAGGCATAGCCTACGCCATCAAAATAAATCTCCCGAAATGTATCATAATGTTCGAATACGTCCATCATTACTTCTGCAATATCATGTGGAAGCAGTTCCTCTACAATTGCTTCATTCTTCTCAAGATCTATAACTCTTCCGCCGTTCGCAGTAACCGCATAACGTATGCCCGGGAATTCCAGCAGTTCCTTTGGCACTCCCGTAATAGGTCTTCCCGTCGCCGGCATCACAATAATTCCCTGTTCAATCGCTCTTTTCAACACATCTTTCGTATATTGTGTCAACTCTTTGTCAGATTTTAAAAGTGTTCCATCCAGATCCATTCCAATCATTCTGGTTTTAATTTTCATATGTAATTAATTCCTTTCCTTCTCTTAAAAACATAAGAAGTTTCTTACTGATCTTATTCTCTCCCTGTTCATATGCCTTTTCTCCGTGATCGATCATTTTTTCAACGATATCTTTATTTCCGGCCGGAGCAAACAACACTGTATCTTTTCTCGGAATCATGATAATCAGATCATCCTTCAACTTGTCTGCGCAGACCTGCCAGATATGCTTAAAGCACACGGAACTTGCCTCATGATGTCCGTCTGCTACGATCCCATATCCCCCATACCAGGTATTCGCAATTACAAATTCTACATCTCTGTTCAGATTTTCACAAGCTTTATGATACAGTTTTATGATATCACATTCAGGCGGAAGCATGTTATCCTTTAAGATCTCATATATATCTTCCCCTCTTTTAATTGCAAACACTACGTTCAGATCCCCAAGGAACCCAATTACAGGTGCATCTTCTTCCGAAAAATGCTTTCCATTCAAAGCCTGGGAATCCGTAAGCTCTGCTTTTATCCACGGATAGATCTGCTCACTGATATTTTCCAACCTATAATTTTCTTCTTCGTATTTTTTCATATTATATATATTCCTCTCTTATTCAGACATTCTACCTATTTATTTTATACATAATTCTTTCCTCTGTAAACCTTTTCCGAATTAGTTTACATAAAGTTTAATATATCTTTAACCTGCCAAAAGAAACCTAAAATTTGCTTTATAATGAATTTTGTTGTATAATAGATAAGCATTCGCGAAAAGGGAAAGGATATGTTTATGATAAGTATGAAAAAGAAACGAGCATTACGATCGGCTTTGGCAATTACCATCTGCACCGTAACAATTGCTTCTGTTAGTACTCCGGTATATTCAGCACCTTCGACAGATGAATTGGAAAATACCACCTCTGATCTCAAAGGTGAGTTAAACGATTTAAACAGCCAGTTATCTTCTTTAAGTAAAGAGCTGGACACTGCTTCCAGTCAGGTAGAGGATCTGGCTGCCAAAGTAGAAAAATCAAAACTGGATCTAGCTTCTGCTCAGCTTGATGAGGAAGCTCAGTATGATTCCATGAAAGATCGTATCAAATTCATGTATGAAGGCGGCGGAGCATCTCTGGTTCAGATTCTGCTCACTTCCGAAAATATGGGAGATTTTCTGAATAAAGCTGAATATGTTGCAACTATCAGTAAGTATGACCGCTCTATGCTGGAAGAATTACAGCAGGTTCGTGCTAATGTAGAAAAGAAACAGAAAGATCTGGAAGAACAGCAAAGCAAACTTTCCGGACTTCAGGAAACATTGACAAGCAAACGCGATGAACTGAATTCAAAGATTTCATCCACTTCCGGAGAACTGGCAAATTATCAGGCACAGTTGGATCGTGCCAAAGCTGCCGAGGAAGCATTAAAGCTTGCACAGAATGATAAAATATCTGGCTCTGTAAAATCAGAAGCCTCAAAACCAAGTAACTCAACCAATACTACGAATAACGCGAATAAAACAAATTCAACAACAAACGGTTCGACTAATCAAAATAAAAATAACACCACTAATAATACCGGCAACAATACTACCAACACAGGTAACAACACCAATGTATCTACAACGGATGTCGCATTATTAGCGGCAATCCTTCAATGTGAGGCAGGTAGTTATGATGGAATGCTTGCTGTTGCAACTGTTATCATGAACCGCGTAGCAAGCCCGGCTTATCCGAATACTCTGCGTGCTGTTATATACCAGTCAGGACAATTCGCTCCAACCTGGAACGGTTCATTGAATAAAGTACTGAGTAAAGGTGCTTCATCCACCGCTTATTCTGTAGCTCGGGCTGCACTTGGTGGTGCAAGACATTCTGCAGTTATCAATTGTCTGCAGTTCAGATCCGCGTCAACCGGTGTATCCGGAATCAACATTGGTGGAAATGTATTTTTCTAATTTTATTTAGTAGCTGACATTGTCTCCTGCATACTATGGTATAAAAAATAAGCCTCATTTTGAGGCTTATTTTTTATACCATAGTACACGGTAGAAATTAGCGGCAACACCTTTCCTGTATTAATATCATCTATTCATACTCCATAACATCGATCCATTTCATCAAGAAGTCTTTTTCCAGACGGATATCTTTCCCAAGCTCTGCAGCAGCTACGATTGGCAGCCATTGTTCTACATACTGTCTTGCTGTGTCACTCTTCTTGCAGAATAACTTAAGATAAAGATCTGCACTTTCCTGATCATGTAATGCAAATAACAGATATGTCATTGCAGCATCTGCACTTGCATTTCCCTGTGAAGCATGTGCCCAGTCGATCACTGTCATCTTTCCGTTCTTTTCAACAATCACATTACTCGGGTTAAAATCACCGTGACACAATTTCGTATGCTTCGGCATTCCTTCCAATCTGGTCAAAAGCTCATAACGTTCTGTTGCATCCAAATCTTTCAGACTTCTTATCTCATCTGCCAGTTTGTCTTTTAATTTCGGTAATGTTGTGGCCGTTTTGCTCTGTACTTTAAGCTGAAGATCTACAAAATCTGACATGTATTTTTCAAGATTGGCACGGTCAATTTTCATCATTTCTTCCAAAGTTTTTCCTTCCCGGTTCTCAATGACCAGCGCCCATTCCCCATTAATCTGAGTTACCTCTTTTAGTTTCGGAATATCCAATCCTGTTTCTTCAACTTTCACTGTATTCAATGCTTCATTAAATACCGCTGACTTCGGATGATCTGTTGCAAATATTTTAACAATACCTTCCTCTGTCTTATAAACTGATTTATAAGGTCTCTCTACGATTAAATTTTTCTTCTCAAGCTTCATACAGATTCCTCCTTTTTATTGAATCTTTGGCCCCTTCCTTCTTGTTAT
>USDK01000010.1 GCA_900553355.1 uncultured Lachnospiraceae bacterium | reverse complement strand
AAACTGCCTGTAACTTCAATTCTTTGGAATATTTCTTGCTTCCCTTTAATGTGAACGCATCTGCTCCCATGGATTCATAATTACGGATCCATTGCTGGAAGGAAGACAGGCTGACATCAAACAAGGATGCGATCTGACGGAGACTTCCCTTTCCGTCCAGATACAGATGTACGGCATAGATCTTATCTTCCACAGATATCTTTCTTTTTGACATAAAATATGCTCCCTCCTAAGTGACAAGTTTTTATTATTTCACTTGTCTACTTAGAAGGGAGCATATCAAAAGTGTACGTCCCCGTTTGTTACCGCAGTGAGAACAGTAGTTCGTCGTAGGTGGGGTATGGCAGGTAGCTGCCGGGGATCAGTGCCTCGGCCTGATCTACGGCCTGCCGCAGGGTGTTCATATCTGCCAGGACTTTGTCGTGATAGTATTTTGCGGTGGCAAGTGCATCTTCCTTGGCCTCGGCTTTGCTGGTGCTCTGATCCAGTGCTTTCAGTGAAGTAAGGATTTCTTCGGATGCAGTGCTGAGGGTGGAGATGATGTCCTTTTCGTAGGAGGACGGGAGTTCTGGCATCAGCTCTTTTTTCTGCAGAACTTCTTCTGTTAAGTCGCTCATGTATGAGAAGAGGGCCGGTGTAAAGTCTTTTTTGACCATATCCTGCATAGCCAGGGACTCGATGTGTATGGTTTTTACATAGTTTTCCAGCTGGATTTCATACCGCGCATAGAGTTCTTCCTTGCTGAAGATATGATGTTTTGTAAATAAGTCGATGTTTTCATCGGCAATGAGTCTTGGCATAGCTTCCGGGAGGGATTTCAGATTATAGAGCCCTCTGCGTGTGGCTTCTTCTACCCATTCCTGTGTGTATCCATTGCCGTTGAACAGGATCTTTTTATGCTTCTTGATCAGATCCTTCAACAGTGCCTGAATGGCGTCGCCCAGCCCGTCTTCCGGGACATCTTTTAACGCGTCATAGATCTGAGAGAGGGACTCTGCCACTGCCGTATTGAGGATGATGTTCGGGTCGGCGACGGACAGAGAACTTCCCGGCATACGGAATTCAAATTTATTTCCGGTAAATGCGAATGGAGATGTACGGTTCCGGTCGGTGGTGTCTTTTGCAAAATGAGGAAGTACGTGAGCCCCGATCTCCATTAATGTCTGTTTTTGTTTTTCAAAGTCAGTCCCTTCTTCAATGGAATGAAGGACTGCGGTCAGCTCATCTCCCAGGAAAATGGAGACGATAGCCGGAGGAGCCTCGTTTCCGCCGAGACGATGGTCGTTTCCGGAGCTTGCCACGGATGCACGCATCAGATCTGCGTATTCATCTACTGCAGTGATGACTGCCAGCAAGAATACCAGGAACTGCTGATTCTCAGCCGGAGTCTTTCCCGGATTCAGCAGGTTTTCTCCACCGTCGGTCACCATGGACCAGTTGTTGTGCTTACCGCTTCCGTTGATGCCTTCAAAAGGTTTCTCATGGAGCAGGCAGGCGTAGTTGTGTTTATCTGCAATTTTCTTCATGATCTCCATGGTAAGCTGATTGTGGTCGACGGCCACGTTAGCAGTACTGTATACCGGGGCAAGCTCATGCTGAGAAGGAGCTACTTCGTTATGCTTGGTTTTGGCCGGAACCCCCAGCTTCCAGAGCTCTTCGTCCAGATCATGCATGTAGGCGGATACCTTCGGCTTGAGTACGCCAAAGTAATGATCCTCCATTTCCTGTCCCTTCGGCGCCGGCGCACCGATGAGGGTACGGCCGCAGAAGAGAAGGTCTTTTCTTTTTTTGTACAGATCCTTGTCAATGAGGAAATATTCCTGCTCAGATCCGATGGTAGTATCTACACGGGTGACATCCTTGCGGCCAAGAAGATGAAGAAGCTTCACGGCCTCCGCATTCAAAGCCTCCATGGAACGAAGAAGAGGCGTCTTCTTATCCAGGGCTTCCCCACTGTAGGAACAGAATGCCGTAGGAATGTAGAGAGAGCCATCCTTAATAAATGCAGGAGAAGTCGGATCCCATGCAGTGTAACCTCTGGCCTCGAATGTGGAACGAAGCCCGCCGGATGGAAAGCTTGAGGCGTCCGGTTCTCCTTTGATCAGCTCTTTTCCGGAAAATTCCATGATCACCTGTCCGTCTCCGGTGGGGGAGATAAAGCTGTCATGTTTCTCCGCGGTGAAGCCGGTCATTGGCTGGAACCAGTGGGTAAAATGGGTTGCTCCATGTTCCCCTCCCCATTCCTTCATGGCGCCAGCCACTACATTTGCCACATCCAGCTCCAGGTGGGTGCCGTTCTGGATCGTCTTATGGAGAGCCTTATAAATGTCCTTAGGAAGACGCTCCCGCATGACCTTATCATTAAAAACAAGGCTTCCGTAAAGTTCCGGTATCAGTTTCATATCGCTCATAAATGCAGCTCCTTTCCAAATTCAAAGCTTGAAAAAGGGCGCTCTGGAATGGATCCAAAGCGCCCTTGCTTCATGCCTTGAAGTATACACGAAAATCAGAAAATGTCAATCAAAAATTGAAAAAAATTTCACAAAGTCTTGGGAGAATCGGGAGAATCTATTTACAAATTTTGAAAAATAGGGTATAAATGTATCTAAGATGACAAAGAGGTCATGCAATCGCTGCAGCAGGCAGTGTGCGCTTCTTTGTCATCTTTTTTATATTTAGGAAATTCCGAAAAAGGGGTGAAAACTTATGGGCAGCAGACAAGGATTATACTGTCCTGAGCTGGAGCATGACAACTGTGGGATCGGCGCAGTGGTAAATATCGACGGAAAGAAAAGCCACAAGATTGTCAGCCAGGCACTGGAGATTGTAGAAAATCTGGAACATCGTGCAGGAAAAGACGCAGAAGGAAAAACCGGAGACGGCGTTGGTATCCTGCTGCAGATTTCCCATTCATTTTTTCAGAAAGCCTGTAAAAAAGAAGGCATTGAAATTGGAGAGGAGAGAGAATATGGCATCGGCATGTTTTTCTTTCCCCAGAATGAACTAAAGAAAAACGAATCAAAAACCATGTTTGAAACCATTGTAAAGGGCGAAGGGCTTCGGTTCCTTGGATGGAGAAAAGTTCCGACCAATCCGGATGTGCTGGGAAATAAGGCAAAGGCTTGTATGCCGGATATCTGGCAGGCATTTATTGAAAAACCGCAGGAGGTGGAAACGGGTCTTGCATTTGACAGAAGACTTTATATCGTCCGCCGGGAGTTTGAACAGAGCAGCACAGATACCTATGTCGTATCATTGTCCAGCCGTACCATCGTATATAAGGGAATGTTTTTAGTAGGACAGCTGCGGACTTTTTATCAGGATCTGCAGAGCAAAGACTATCAGTCTGCCATCGCCATGGTCCATTCCCGGTTCAGTACCAACACGGAACCCAGCTGGGAAAGGGCGCATCCGAACCGTCTGATCGTACATAATGGAGAGATCAATACGATCCAGGGAAATGTCGACCGGATGCTGGCAAGAGAGGAGAACATGGCGTCCCGGTATTTTGAAGGGAAGCTTTCCAAGATTCTTCCGGTGGTGGAAAGAAGCGGATCCGATTCCGCCATGCTGGACAATGCATTGGAATTTATGATGATGAACGGCATGGATCTGCCGCTGGCAGTGATGGTGACGATCCCGGAACCATGGGCGAACAACGACACCATTTCTCAGGACGAGAAAGATTTCCATCAGTATTATGCAACGATGATGGAGCCATGGGATGGACCGGCATCAATATTGTTCAGTGACGGGGACATGATGGGAGCCGTCCTGGACCGGAACGGTCTTCGTCCATCCCGGTATTATCTGACCAGAGATAACTGTCTCTACCTGTCTTCCGAGACTGGCGTGTTGGAAGAGATCAGGGAAGAAGACATCAAAGAAAAAGGAAGAATCCACCCGGGAAAACTTCTGGTGGCAGATACCGTCAGCCACAGGCTTAAAACTGACGAAGAACTGAAGGAGTATTATGCGAAGAAACAGCCATACGGCGAGTGGCTGGACCAGCATATGATTGAGCTGAAGGATCTGAAGATCCCGAACCAGATGGTGGAACAATATACAGAGGAGACCTGTGCAAGACTCAGGAAGGCTTTTGGGTATGCCTATGAAGAATACCATGACACCATCATGAACATGGCGCTGAATGGATCAGAAGGTATCACAGCCATGGGAATCGATACGCCGCTGGCTGCACTCTCAAAAGAGTATCAGCCCCTCTTTTATTATTTTAAACAGCGGTTTGCCCAGGTAACCAATCCACCGATCGATGCGGCAAGAGAGGAAATTGTTACCAATACCAGTGTCTACATCGGAAAAGAAGGCAATCTCCTGAAAGAATATCCGGAGAACTGTCAGGTATTGAAAGTAATGAACCCCATCCTGTCAGATACAGATCTCTTAAAGATCAAGACGATGAACGTGCCGGGATTTTCTGTGGCAGAGGTTCCGATCATCTGCTATAAAAATACTCCCTTTGATAAGGCTCTGGAACGGCTGTTCCTGGATGTAGACAAAGCCTATAAAGACGGGGCAACCATTGTGATCCTGACTGACAGAGGGGTGGATGAGACCCATGTGGCTCTGCCGTCTCTTCTGGCGGTTTCCGCAGTACACCATTATCTGGTACGGACCAGAAAGAGTACCTCACTTTCCCTGATCCTGGAGTCAGGAGAGCCAAGAGAGGTCCATCACTTTGCTACCCTTCTTGGATATGGAGCCTGTGCAGTCAATCCTTATCTTGCCCATGAGACCATCCGGGAAATGATCGAGAAGGGACTGCTGAAAAAGGACTATTATGCGGCAGTACAGGATTACGACCATGCCATCTTAAGCGGCATCGTAAAGATTGCCTCCAAGATGGGAATCTCTACCATCCAGTCCTATCAGGGGGCTCAGATTTTTGAGGCCATCGGCATCTCCAAAGAAGTGATCGAACGGTATTTTACCAATACCGTCAGTCGTGTGGGCGGCATCACGATGGAAGATATCCAGGCAGACGTAGAAAAACTCCACCGGGCGGCTTTTGATCCGCTGGGACTGGGAACGGATCTGACCCTGGAAAGCATCGGACGCCATAATTTCCGAAGCCAGGGCGAGCATCACCGCTATAATCCGGAGACCATCCACCTTCTGCAGCAGGCAGTCTGGAACAACGACTATGACACATTCAAGAAATATACTTCGCTTGTAGATCAGGAGGACACCGGGTATCTTAGGAGCCTTTTGGAGTTTGATTATCCAGAGGAAGGCATTCCCATCGACCAGGTGGAAAGCGTAGAAAAAATTGTACAGCGTTTTAAGACGGGTGCCATGTCCTATGGCTCTATCTCCCAGGAGGCCCACGAGACACTGGCTCTTGCCATGAACGCGATCCATGGGAAGTCCAACAGTGGAGAAGGAGGAGAGTCTCCGGAGCGTCTGGAGTCCAAGGGAACCAAAGAAAACCGCTGCTCTGCCATCAAGCAGGTGGCGAGCGGAAGATTCGGCGTGACCAGCCGGTATCTGGTCAGCGCAGACGAGATCCAGATCAAGATGGCTCAGGGGGCAAAGCCAGGCGAGGGCGGACACCTGCCGGGGAAAAAGGTATATCCCTGGATTGCAAAGACCCGGTATTCCACACCGGGCGTCAGCCTGATCTCGCCGCCGCCTCACCATGACATTTATTCTATTGAGGATCTGGCGCAGCTGATCTATGACCTGAAAAATGCAAATAAACAGGCCAGAATCTCGGTTAAACTGGTGTCCGAGGCCGGTGTAGGAACTATCGCCTCCGGTGTGGCAAAGGCGGGGGCCCAGGTTGTATTGATCTCCGGGTACGACGGAGGAACCGGCGCGGCGCCGGGAAGCTCCATCCATAATGCCGGGCTTCCATGGGAACTGGGACTGGCAGAAACCCATCAGACTCTGTTGAAAAACGGGCTCCGGGGCCGGATCAAAGTGGAGACGGACGGGAAGCTTATGAGTGGACGGGACGTGGCCATTGCGGCTATGCTGGGGGCAGAGGAGTTTGGATTTGCGACAGCCCCGCTGGTAGCTTTAGGCTGTGTAATGATGAGAGTCTGCAATAAGGACACCTGCCCGATGGGAGTGGCGACTCAGAATCCAAAGCTTCGGAAGTGCTTCAAAGGGAAACCGGAATACGTGATCCACTTCATGAAATTTATTGCTCAGGAGCTTCGGGAATACATGGCACGTCTGGGTGTACGCACGGTGGATGAGCTGGTTGGAAGAAGTGAATTCCTGAAGAAAAAAGAAAATCCTGCCAATCCAAGAGGTGAAAGGATTGACCTGAGTGCGGTGCTGAACCATCCGTATTCTGCTGAGAATAATGTGCCGGGTACCTATGATTTTGAACTGGAAAAGACACTGGACGAAACCGTTTTGCTGAAAGAACTGGGCGCAAAGCTGGAAAAAGGCCTGCCGGGAGAGGTGAATGTTCATGTGAAGAATACGAACCGTACCTTCGGGACGATCTTTGGATCAGAGATCACCAGAAGGTATCCGGAAGGGCTTGAGGATGACACCTACCAGATCCATTGTACCGGGACAGGAGGTCAGAGCTTTGGCGCATTTATCCCGAAGGGTCTGACGATCGAACTCTGGGGAGACAGTAATGATTACTTTGGAAAAGGACTTTCCGGCGGACAGCTGATCATCGCACCGCCCAAAGAGAGCAGTTATCCGGCGGAAGACAACATGATCATCGGAAATGTGGCATTTTACGGGGCTACTTCCGGGAAGGCGTTTGTCAGAGGTATGGCAGGAGAACGGTTCTGTGTGCGCAACTCCGGAGCCACTGTAGTGGTGGAGGGCGTGGGTGACCACGGCTGTGAATATATGACAGGAGGAAAGGCGGCCATTCTTGGACGGACCGGCAAGAACTTTGCCGCAGGTATGAGCGGCGGGATCGCTTATGTACTGGATGAGGAAAATGCGCTGTACCGGAATATCAATAAAGAAATGATCACCATGGAAGACGTGGCACAGAAGGCGGACAGAGAAGAGCTGCGCCGGCTGATCAGAGAGCATGTGGAAAAGACCGGGTCCTCTAAAGGACAGAAGATCCTGGAGGCATTTGAGGAGTACCTTCCGAAGTTTAAAAAGATCATCCCCAATGATTACAAGAAGATTCTGAAACTGAGCCTGCACTACGAGGAGCTGGGAATGAATCCGGAGCAGGCACAGGTAGAAGCCTTCTATGAGAGTACGGGACAGAAACGGACAGGAGGGATATAAAAGATATGGGAAAAGCAACAGGATTTTTAGAATATGAGCGTAGAACGGGACCTTGCAGGCCTCCGAAGGAGCGGATCGGCGATTTCCATGAATTTCATGAGAGCCTTCCGTTAAAAGAACAGAAACTGCAGGGAGCAAGATGTATGGAGTGTGGAATTCCATTCTGTCAGTTTGGGGCCATGTTAAATGGCATGGCGTCTGGATGTCCGCTTCACAACCTGGTGCCGGAGTTTAATGATCTGGTCTACCGGGAAAATCTGGAGGGCGCATATATGCGCCTTCAGCGGACCAACTGCTTTCCGGAGTTTACCTCCCGCGTATGTCCGGCACTCTGTGAGGCGGCCTGTACCTGTAATGTGAACACAGAACCAGTGTCCACCAAGGAAAATGAGAAGACGATCATCGAGTATGCGTTTGCACATGATCTGGTGAAAGTGGAGCCCCCGAAGGTCCGTACCGGATATCAGGTAGCGGTGATCGGCAGCGGACCTTCCGGTCTGGCAGCAGCGCTGCAGCTGAACCGGCGTGGGCATAAGGTAACCGTATTTGAGCGTAAAGACCGCATCGGGGGGCTTTTGATGTATGGGATTCCCAATATGAAGCTGGAAAAATCGGTGATCGAGCGGCGGCGGAAGCTGATGGAAGAGGAAGGAATCACCTTCATTACTGGAGTAGACGTGGGAAAGGACATGAAGGCGGCTTCGATCCTGAAGGAATTTGACCGGGTCGTTCTGGCCTGCGGAGCATCTCAGGCCAGGGATATCAAGGCGCCTGGAAGAGATGCGAAAGGGATCCGCTTTGCGGTAGACTTTCTGTCAGAAGTGACGAAAAAGCTTTTGGACTCCGGGTTTGAGGAAGTACCTTATTCCCTGGCAAAGGGAAAACATGTGGTGGTCATCGGCGGCGGAGACACCGGAAATGACTGTGTGGGAACGGTGATCCGTCTGGGGGCAAAATCAGTCACTCAGCTGGAGATGATGCCAAAACCTGCCGAGGAACGCACACCGTCTAATCCGTGGCCGGAGTGGCCGAGGGTTCTGAAGACAGACTACGGCCAGGAAGAGGCCATTGAGGTATTCGGGCAGGATCCAAGAGTGTACCAGACTACCGTAGAGGAATACATTAAAAACAGCAAAGGAGAACTTTGCAAGATTAAAACGGTAGATCTGGAATCCAGGAAAAACGAGAAGACCGGGCGGATGGAAATGTGTCCGGTGCCTGGAAGTGAAAAAATCATTCCGGCAGACCTGGTGCTGATCGCGGCAGGATTTACCGGAGCCCAGGACTATATCATGGACGCGTTCGGCGTAGAAAAGACGCCCCGGGGAACAGTGGCAGATAAAGAATATGAGACTTCTGTGCCGAAAGTCTTTACCGCAGGCGATATGCGAAGAGGCCAGTCTCTTGTGGTATGGGCCATCCATGAAGGAAGAGAGGCGGCTAAGGCGGTAGATGCCTCTTTGATGGGCTATACGAATCTTTTATAAGAAAATGTGAATGATATGGCAAAGACAGACCGGGGCTGCAGGCATTGTTGGATGCATGCAGCCCCGGTTTTCTTTTCTAAAATAAGGCGGCCAGGCTTTCCGTATAAGGAGGATAACAGATACCTTTTTCGGTGACAATAGCGGTGATCAGGCTGTGGTCTGTCACGTCAAAAGCGGGATTGTAGCACTTCACATCTTTTAAAGCCATCGGCTCCTTGTAAAATTTTTCTTTGATTTCTTCTGGTTTTCTAAGCTCAATCTGGATATCGTCTCCCGTAGGGCAGTTCATATCGATGGTGGAGGTGGGACCCAGCACGTAGAAGGGAATCTGATAATAACGGGCCAGGACGGCGACTCCACTGGTTCCGATTTTATTAGCAGTATCGCCGTTGGCGGCCACACGGTCGCATCCTACCATGCAGGCCTGGATCCAGCCGTTTTTCATCACGATACTGGCCATGTTATCACAGATCAGGGTCACGTCGATCCCGGCTTTCTGAAGCTCATAGGAAGTGAGCCTTGCTCCCTGCAAAAGCGGCCTTGTTTCATCAGCGAATACCCGGAAGTTCATACCCTTTTCCTTCCCGAGGAAGAGAGGCCCCTGTCCGGTGCCGTACCGGGAGGTGGCCAGAGGTCCGGCGTTGCAGTGGGTAAGGACACCATCACCCTCCTTCAAAAGAGACAGACCATATTCCGAGATGGCTCGGCACATGCGGATGTCCTCCTGATGGATGGCCTGACATTCTTTTTTCAGAAGATTCAGGATGTCTGGTATGCTTTTTTTCTTGTTTTCTGTGACCACGCGTTCCATACGGTTCAGTGCCCAGCTTAAGTTGACTGCAGTCGGACGGGAGGAGCAGAGATAGTCTTTATGTTTCTGAAAAATATGCAGGAATTCTTCATAATCGGCAGCTTTGATCTGTCTGGCAAGGCAGTAGATCCCATATCCGGCACAGATCCCGATAGCCGGGGCGCCTCTTACCTTCAGCTGATGAATGGCCTCCCAGATGTCCTCTGCTGTCGTCAGGGTCAGATATTCAGTCCGGGAGGGAAGCTTTGTCTGATCGATAATGACGACGCCGGAGCAGTCGTCGCTTAGTCTTACACTTTCTATGTGGGTAATTTCATTGAGCTGGCTCATAGAAGCCTCCTTTCGAAATTTTTCTATGGACTTATTGTATCATATCCGTGACAGCGAAAAAACGGGATGATATAATAAGTTCACGTCAGGTTTATGGGAAATGCAGAGAGGTGAGAAGTATGGAAAACGGTTATGAACCACCTTTTACAATGACAGAAGAAATCATGAATCTTGTGATTGAAATTGGGGAACTGGCAGGGCAGATCTCGGTATATGAAAATCTGTCTATGAATCCCAGACTGCGGCGCGAAAATAGGATTAAAACGATTCATTCATCTCTTGCGATTGAAAATAATACATTAACAATTGACCAGGTGACAGATGTAATCGAGGGGAAAAAAGTACTTGCGCCGCCCCAGGATATCAGGGAAGTAAAAAATGCATATGAAGCATATGAAGAACTTCAGAAAATGGATCCATACTCGATCAAAGATTTACTGAAAGCACATTGCTATATGATGAATGGACTGATAGAGGAGGCCGGTACTTTTCGCAGCAAAAACGCAGGGGTATATAGTGGGGCTAAGTTGATTCATGCAGGAACTCCGGCAAATTATGTTCCAGATTTAATGCAGCAATTGTTTTCCTGGCTGAAAAGTTCCGGCATGCATCCTCTGGTAAAGGCATGTATTTTTCATTATGAGTTTGAATTTATTCATCCTTTTGCGGATGGAAATGGACGGACTGGAAGATTATGGCATTCTCTGATTTTACAGAAATGGAAGAGTTTTTTTGCATGGCTTCCGATAGAAACTATGATCCATGAAAATCAGGAAGGATATTACCAGGCAATCCATTTATCTAATACAGAGGGAGAAGCAACGAGCTTTGTGGAATTTATGCTTCGGATGATAAGGGATACCCTTTTAGAGATTCTGGAAAGCCAGAAGAACAGGGACAAATTAAAATCCGGAGAAAATTCAACGTTAGAGTCAGAGCTCTTATCACTGCTTGCATCCAATGGAAAAATGTCGGCAAAAACAGCGGCAGAAGTCCTGAAGGTTTCTCAGCGCCAGGTAGAACGATGTATTGCTGCTTTGAAGAAAGCTGGAAAGCTGGAGCGGATTGGTGCAAATCGAAATGGGAGCTGGAAAGTAAAATTGTGATGATTTATAAAAGATTGTGGAATAAATGTCGGAATAAATGTCGGAATAAATGTCGGAATAAATGAGTGATTTTTGAATGAAGGAAGAACTGCATCATCCAGGCCATGGATGTCAGTTCTTCCTTTTGTGATATTTCAGCAGAATCTTCCATTTCACAAAATGAACATACTTTTACCACATATATTTCAAACTTACCGCTTATATTGTTAGCATCAGTGCGCTGTGTCTTATGCAGAGTACAATAAAAGCAATGGAACGGGAGGAATGGCATTGATAGAAGTAAAAAATCTCACCAAACGCTATGGAAAGCATCTGGCTGTGGATGACTTAAGCTTTACGGTGGAGAAAGGGCAGATTTATGGATTTCTGGGGCCAAACGGGGCCGGGAAATCTACTACCATGAACATCATGACGGGATACCTGGGCGCAACAAAAGGTCAGGTATTGATCGACGGGCACGATATTCTGAAGGAACCCGAGGAGGCCAAAAGGTGTATCGGATACCTGCCGGAGCAGCCGCCCCTCTATATGGAGATGACGGTACAGGAATATCTTGCGTTTGCAGCAGAGTTAAAAAAGATAGCGAAAGAAGAACGTGAGATCCAGATTGAAAAGGCAATGGGTCTGACAAGGCTTTCAGAGGTCAGAAACCGGCTGATCAGCAATCTGTCCAAGGGTTATAAGCAAAGGGTGGGACTGGCTCAGGCAATTCTTGGATTTCCGGAGATTATCATCCTGGATGAACCTACGGTCGGACTGGATCCAAAGCAGATCATCGAGATCCGGGAACTGATCCGGAAGCTGGCAAAGGAGCACACTGTCATTCTGAGCTCCCATATTCTTGCGGAGATCCGGGAGGTCTGCGACTATATCATGATCATTGCAAAGGGGAAGCTGGTGGCGAGTGATACGCCGGAAAACCTGGAAAATGAGATGAGCGGAACCGCCCACGTAGAAATAGAAGTCCGCCGGGAACAGAAGGAAGTAGAACAGGTTCTAAACCAGATCAGACAGATCAGGCATGTGGACTATACACTGCAAGAAGACGGTACGGTGAAGGCGCAGATCGAGGTCAAAGGCGCTGAAGACATCCGGGAGCAGATCTTTTTCGCATTTGCAGAGAAGAAGATGCCCCTTCAGACACTCAAACTAAATAAGTCGACCCTGGAAGACATCTTCCTGGAGCTGACACAGAAATAAAAGAAGGGGAGGTTACATAGAATTGAAAGCAATCTATAAACGAGAATTAAACTCTTATTTTCACACCATGATCGGATATGTGTTCATTGCATTTCTGGTTGCATATACTGGTGTGTATTTTATGGCATATAACCTGAATTATGGGTATCCCTATTTTTCTTATGTACTGACGGGGATCTTGTTTGTTCTTCTGATCGCAATCCCGGTCCTGACCATGCGAAGCTTTGCGGAAGACCGGAAAAATAAGACGGACCAGCTGCTTCTGACGTCTCCGGTCAGCCTGACAAAGGTCGTTCTGGGAAAATATCTTGCTATGGTGACGATCCTGGCAGTCCCCTGTGTGATCTATCTGATTTTTCCACTGATCATCAAGGCTCAGGGAACAGCATATATTCTGACAGATTATCTGTCAATCCTGATGTTTTTCCTGCTGGGCTGCGTATATATTTCCATCGGTATTTTTATTTCCTCGCTGACAGAGAGTATCATCATCGCGGCCATCGGAACGATGGGAATTCTGGTTGCACTGTATCTGTGGGACGGAATTCTGGGCTTTCTTCCCTCAGGGGCAGGTACGAATGCGATCGGTGCGGCAGTCATCTTATCCCTGATTGCCTTTGGGATCTGGCAGATGACAAAAAACTGGATTCTGGGCGCCGGGGCCGAGATTATCATACTGGCAGGCACAGCTGTGGCCTATGCGGTCCGTTCTGAGCTGTTTGAAAATCTTCTTCCGAATCTTCTGGGCAAGTTGGAGCTGACGACTCCGCTTACCGTGATCACAGAAAGCAGTTACTTGGATGTCAGTGGGATTATTCTCTATCTTTCTTTGATCGTAGTCTTTCTGTTTCTGACGATACAGATGATTCAGAAAAGACGCTGGAGTTAGGAGGGCATTATGAAGGAAAAAATAAAAAATATCTTTAACAGTACAAGCGCCACATGGAAAAACGGCAGTTATAGCGTGGGGCTGATTGTTCTTGTGATCGCGATTGTGATCGTTATCAATATGATTGCCGGTCAGCTTCCGGAAAGTATCCGTAATATTGACATCAGTGACAATCGGATTTACGAGATTTCAGATACCAGCCGGGAGATTTTAAAAGACCTGGATCAGGATGTGACTTTTACTGTATTTGCCGAAAAATCTTCTACCGATGACATGATCAAGACTTTTCTGGACAAATATACATCTCTGTCAGATAAAATCAGTGTGGAATGGGTGGATCCGGTACTTCATCCTTCAGAACTGACGGAGAACAATGTAAGCGAAGACACAATTTTAGTTTCCTGTAAAGAGACAGGGAAAACGACTACGGTCGCGTTTTCGGATATTCTGGTGACGGATGAATATTCTTACTATACGACAGGCACCTCATCTGCGACAGAGTTTGACGGAGAAGGGCAGCTTACCGGCGCGGTCAATTATGTTACCTCAGATTCCCAGAAGAAGATTTATTATACCACCGGGCATGGAGAGTCTTCTTTTTCCTCATCTGTTACAGATCTGCTGGATAAGAGCAATATGACAGAGGAAGAACTGAATCTCATCATGACGGGAGAGATTCCGGAAGACTGTGATCTTTTATTTATGTATTCTCCGGTAACCGATATCACGGAGGATGAACAGGCGCTCTTAAAAGATTACATTGCTCACGGCGGAAAGGTTTATATCACCCTGCCCTCAGAAAAGAAAGAAGAGACGCCTAATCTGGATGCGCTGCTTACCTCCTATGGGATGACTCCGGCAGACGGATACATCGCAGATATGTCCCGGAACTATCAGGGAAACTATTATTATATCTTTCCACAGATCAGTGCCTATGATGAGATGGCAGAGGGTCTGTCTTCCAATATGGTGCTGCTGATCAATGCACATGGACTGACCATCACGGATCCTGAGACAGATACGATTACAGTATCATCCTTTATGGACACTTCCGACCAGGGATATGCAGTGACAGAAGACAGTCAGACGGAAGGAACCTACAGCCTGGGAGCTGTGGCGACACAGACCCTTTCTGCAGAAGATACGGCCGAGGAAGGTACATCCGGAGATAGTGAAGAAGAACTGGAGGAAGGACGGCTGACGGTTGTTGCGGCCGACAGCCTGATCGATCCGCAGATCACGGACGCATTTTCGACTCTGGAGAATCTGGACTTGTTTATGAATACTATTTCTGCAAATTTTGATGATGTGCAGAATGTGGCGATCGAGGCCAAGAGCCTGCAGGTAACCTATAATACGATGCAGCACGCAGGGGTCATCAGTCTGTTCCTGATCATTGGTATTCCGCTGATCATCTTAGTATTTGGATTTGTACAGTGGTGGAAGCGTAGAAAAGTATAGAAGGAGGCAGGATATGAAGCAGAAAAAAACAATGCTGCTGCTTTGCGGCGCCCTGGCGACGCTGCTTTGCTGCTACGGCGGCCTTGCGGTGTGGAATGACCATCAAAAAGAGCAGGCAGAAGCGGAAGAAGAAGCGTCGAAGATCTATCTTGTTGACGCGGAAGACCTGACGGCTGTGTCCTATACGGATGGGGAAAGCACATTAGGATTTGTAGAAGAGGACGGTACCTGGTATGACACAGCGGACAAAGAGATTCCGATGAATCAGGAGGTGGTCGGCGGCTTTGCAGATACGGTGGCTTCTCTGTCCGCTAAGAGAGAACTGAAAGACCCGGATGATGTGGCAGATTACGGACTGGACGCGCCGGCTTATACGATCAGTTATACGACAAAAGATGGAGAGGAAGGCGCCGTCTATATCGGTGATATGACCGGAGAAGACTACTATGCCATGGTAGAAGGCTCGGACCGGATCTATACCATTTCCGACGATCTGCCTTACAGTATGGATTTTGATCTTTCCGGATATATCCAGAAGGATACTGTGCCGTCCATCAGCAGTGGAAATCTGAAAAAGGTAGAGGTTACAGAAAATGGCGCCACGACTGCTTTTGAGGATGAGGATGACCTTGGTGAACTTGCCGGTGGATGGGGAACGCTTACGTTGACGGAGCTTGCAGACTATCATGTGACGGACGATACGCTGGCAGACTACGGGCTTGATGAGGCCTCCAGGATTACGGCTGTGGCGGAATATGAAGATACTGATACCGGAGATGAGGAGTCGTTTACCGTGTATTTAGGAAGTACAGATGAAAATGGAAACAGATATGTTATGGTGGATGATTCGGTGCTGGTATATACCGTAAGCAGCAGTGTGGCAGACAATATGATCACGGTAGAAGAAACGGCAGATAATGAGACCTCAGATTAGCGGACTGGTTGAAAAACCGCTCACATATGGTATAATACATCCGAATTAAGATATGATGTGAGAGGCAAAAGATGAAGAAGACAGAGACAGACACTTCCAGGCTGATCCGGCGTACCGACCGGTTTCAGGTGGTCCTCATCGGAGAGGGACTGATCATCGGTGGAATCGGAGGATTTGTTGTACTCTTGTACCGGATGGCGCTGGAATATGCAGGCATATGGATGAAAGGCATCCTGTACTGGGCGGGAGGGCATCCGGCCCGTATCGCGGGATGGTTTGTCATCCTGGCTCTGCTGGCCTATGTGGTCAGCAGGCTGTTAAAATATGAACCGATGATTTCCGGCAGTGGGATACCGCAGCTGGAAGGAGAGATGGTAGGAAAACTTTCCCAGAAGTGGTGGAGGGTTCTTCCGGCCAAATTCCTGGGAGGATTTTTATGTATCTTCGGAGGACTGGCGCTGGGAAGGGAAGGTCCGTCTATCCAGCTGGGAGCAATGGTGGGGCAGGCGGTTTCCCGGGGGCTTTTCCGAGGAAAAACAGAAGAAAAGTATTTGCTGACCTGCGGTGCCAGCGCAGGACTTGCAGCAGCATTCCATGCACCGCTGGCAGGAGTGATGTTTTCCCTGGAGGAGGTACACAAAAACTTTTCGGCGTCTGTCCTGGTATCTGCCATGACCTCGGCCTTGACGGCAGATTTCCTGTGTTCCGTGGTGACGGGGACGGATACGGTGTTTCAGTTTGATATTCTTCATGTACTGCCGCCGGAGCATTATGGATTGATCCTGGGACTGGGCGTGATCCTCGGGGTGTCTGGAGCCTTTTATAACTGGTTTACGCTGAAAGTCCAGTCACTCTATCAGAAGGCTTCCGGCCTGTCTCAGTGGCAGAAGCTCCTGATCCCGTTTTTCCTGGCCGGAATCCTAGGGTTTACTGCACCAGAGCTTCTTGGCACAGGGCACAGCCTGATCGAGGAAGTAACGAACACCAGCATGGCACTTGGAACGATTTTATTCCTTCTGGTGGGAAGATTTCTGTTTTCTGCTGTCAGTTTTGGATCAGGGGCCCCGGGAGGAATCTTTTTTCCGCTGCTGGTGATCGGGGGACTGACAGGTGGAGCGTATGCAGAGGTCTTTGTCCGTTTTTTTGATATGGATCCGGTCTATATCAACAACTTTGTCCTGCTTGCCATGGCCGGGTATTTTTCAGCCATTGTCCGGGCGCCGCTGACGGGGATCATCCTGATCTTTGAGATGACAGGATCTCTCAGTCAGATGCTGTCCCTTGCAATCGTATCTATCGCGGCGTATATTACGGCCACCCTTCTTCATTCGACGCCGATCTATGAGAGCCTTCTGGACAGGCTTTTGCAAAGACAGGGCCAGAAGGGGAATGCTTCCCATGGCCAGAAGATTCTGGCGGAATTTGTGGTAGAAGAAGGCTCTTCTATGGATGGCATAAGAATTGCAGAAGTGACTCTGCCAAAGGAATGTCTGCTGGTGTCTGTGAAACGGGGAACCCAGGAGATCATCCCCAGAGGAAGGACCAGACTCCAGGTAGGTGATGTGGTAGTGGTTCTGGCCAGGGAGGAGGAAGAACCGCTGATCCATGACCAGATGGAAATGTTGTGCAGGGAAAAGGTTTGAAAATTTTTCTTGCAATCCCCAAAAAGTTGTGTTAACATTAGAACCAAATTTTATTGTAGTAAAGCGTTGAAAGAGACTCTGTCTTCTGGAACTTGACAGGAATGGGGCGTCACCGACTGAGAGCGCCGCTTGAGGAATGAGGACAATAGGGAACACTCTGGAGCAGACCGGTTGAACATAAAAGTAGGCCGGTACGTGGGCACTCGTTACGTGCAAGAGCGGAAGCCTGATGCAAAGATGCACAGGGTTCAATGCGGGTGGTACCGCGGATAGCGATGATGATATCCGTCCTGGAATAATAGAAGTGTATTCTGGGGCGGTTTTTCTTTTTCTATAAAAGCGCTGTTCGTCCCGCAGGCGAAAAAAGGAGGTACAAATATATGGATTATGTGACAGGTGTGAAAAAACCACAGACGATGGAGATTAGCGAGCTTCTGGCGAAGGCAGAACAAGGAGGGGAAGTCCTGGTAAACGGGGCGGTCCATACAATCCGTGATATGGGGACCGTCTCCTTTGTGATCCTGAGAAAGCGGGAAGGACTGCTGCAGTGTGTCTATGAAGAAGGAACTGCAGGATTCCCCAGGAAACTGATCAAAGAGGCGGCTGCCATCGAGGTGACCGGCCTGCTGGAAAAGAACGAAAAGGCTCCCGGAGGAATTGAGATCCGTATGACGGGTGTAAAGATTTTAAGTGAACCTTCTGGCGGACAGATGCCCCTTGCCATTTCGAAATGGAAACTGAATACATCTCTGGAAGCAAAGCTGAATTACCGTTCCATCGCACTGAGAAATATAAGGGAGAGAGCAAAGTTCCGTCTGCAGGAGGGCCTTACCCGGGCCTTCCGGGATTTCCTGTATGGGCAGGAATTTACGGAGATTCATACACCTAAGATCGGCGCAAAAAGTGCAGAAGGCGGAGCAAACCTGTTTAAACTGGAATACTTTCACCGTCCGGCGGTGCTGCAGCAAAGCCCCCAGTTCTATAAGCAGATGATGGTAGGTGTGTTTGACCGTGTATTTGAGACGGCGCCGGTATTCCGGGCAGAGAAGCATAATACCAAGAGACATTTAAACGAATATACCAGTCTGGATCTGGAGATGGGCTATATCGAAGGCTTTGAGGATCTCATGGCGATGGAGACAGGGTATCTCCAGTATGCGATGGATCTTCTTGACAGGGAATACAGACATGAACTGGATATCCTGGGACTGAGCCTGCCAAAGACAGATCAGATCCCGGCGGTACGGTTTGACAAGATTAAGGAACTGGTATCTGAAAAATATGGACATAAGATCCGTAACCCCTTCGATCTGGAACCAGAAGAAGAGGTGCTGATCGGAAGATATGCAAAAGAGGAATGGGACAGCGATTTCGTATTTGTGACCCATTATCCTTCAAAGAAACGTCCGTTTTATGCCATGGATGATCCGGAGGATCCCAGGTATACATTAAGCTTTGACCTGTTGTATAATGGAATGGAGATCACCACCGGAGGACAGAGGATCCATGATTACCAGAAGCTTCTGGAAAAGATAGAAGCAAGGGGAATGACGACAGAAGGAATGGAGCAGTACCTGATGACCTTCCAGCATGGAATGCCGCCTCACGGAGGACTCGGAATCGGTCTGGAACGTTTTACCATGATGCTGGTGGGAGAGGACAACGTTCGGGAGACCACATTGTTCCCAAGAGATCTGAGCAGACTGGAGCCATAAAAGAGGCTCCACAGGGATGAGAGGTTAGAGTTATGTTTGGAAGAAGATGTACACTTTGCGGGGGGAAACTTAATAGTCACGGAGTATGTAAGGAATGCGGACTGGACAACAATAAGAATGACAGGAATTACCGGGTAAACAAAAGCGACTGTGATCATCAGCCGCTGACCCATGTGCATGAGGACAAATATCGTACAGAACCGGTACGGCAGACGCGGCCAATGCAGCCCCGGAATCCGGTGCAGAATCCGGAGCCCAGGCGGGGGAAGAGAAAGGATGCCGTGAGGCAGACGAAAGATGCCAGGGGAAAGAGAAAACGGGGATGTATGATCGCCCTCATTGTCATCATACTGGTAATTGCAGTTTTTACTACTTTCGGAGGAGTAATCTCTGGGGTCATCAGAAACCTGCGGAATGGAGACGGGCTTTCTTACGAAGGCTACGGAAGCACAGAGGATCCTTATGCCAATGTGACAAGAGAAATCCCGGAAGAGGGAGAAACGCATGAGTATCAGCTGGATTCCGGCACTTATATTGTGGGTGTGCATATTCCTGAAGGGATCTATCAGGCAGATACGGACGACGACTTTGATGTAGTCAGTGTCCATGACTATGACGAGGGCATTTATCTGTATGAATATAAAGGAAAGACCGGCGGAAATTACCTGGATGATCTGAGGCTCTATCAGGGAGCGGAGGTGGAGATCGATACAATGACGCCGGTTACGCTCTCTACGTCCAACGCACAGACAGATCTGATGGCAGGGGAAGACAATCCGTTGACTGAAACCTATGTATTATCCGGAGAGCAGACGGCCGGGGAGAATTTTGAGCCCGGAGTTTATGACCTGGAAGTAGACGACGGCGTTGCCGAGATCACGGTGGAGATTGTATATCCAGACGGGGAATATCAAGGAGAACTGTATCAGGAAAAGACATTATATATGGGACCAGAAAGCTCTACCGGAAGGATATACCGAAATCTTGTTCTGCCGGAAGGCGCAGTATTCCGCTGTGAGGACGACGTCACGGTGTCTCTGACGCCCAGTGAAGTGATCGAGTCTTCAGACTATTTTTCATATTACGAAAACCACTAGGAGGATAGAATATGGCAAATCAGATATCAGATGAGACGATAGAATACGTCGGCATTCTCGCCAAACTGGAGCTGTCAGGGCAGGAAAAGGAAGATGCCAGGGCAGATATGGAGAAGATGCTGGATTATATTGATACATTGAACGAGCTGGATACAGAAGGAGTCGAGCCCCTGTCCCATGTATTCCCGGTCCAGAATGTATTCCGGGAGGATGTGGTGGAAAACGGCGATGGCAGTGAGGAGACGCTGGCTAATGCACCGCTTTCCAAGGACCGCTGCTTTAAGGTGCCAAAAACGATCGGATAGATATTTGGACAGGAGGAACAGTGATGGAAATTCAAAGTATGACAGCAAAAGAGCTGGGAGGACAGATTCAGGCAGGAAAGTTGTCAGCCGTGGAGGCTGCAGATGCTTTCCTGGATCAGATAGACAGAGTGGAGCAGAAGGTTCACAGCTTTGTGTCTGTGGACAGAGAGGATGTAAAAAGAAGAGCGCAGGAAGTACAAAAGAAAATCGAAAGCGGCCAGCTGACAGGACCGCTTGCCGGAGTCCCTGTGGCGGTAAAGGATAATATCTGTACAAAGGGAATAAAGACAACCTGCAGTTCAAGGATGCTGGAGAATTTTGTACCAACCTACACGGCAGAAGCAGTCAGAAAGCTGGAGGAAGCAGGAGCCGTGATCCTTGGAAAGACCAACATGGATGAATTTGCCATGGGAAGTACGACGGAGACTTCCTATTTCGGACCTACAAAAAATCCATGGAATCAGGAACATGTTCCGGGAGGTTCTTCCGGGGGATCCTGTGCGGCGGTAGCGGCAGAAGAGTGTCCCTTTGCACTTGGTTCTGATACCGGCGGTTCCATCCGCCAGCCCAGCTCCTTCTGCGGTGTAGTGGGGATCAAGCCGACCTATGGGACTGTGTCCAGATACGGGCTTATCGCCTACGGATCTTCCCTGGATCAGATCGGTCCTGTAGCCAGAGATGTGACAGACTGTGCGCTGATCCTGGAGACGATTGCAGGCCATGACCCAAAGGACAGTACTTCGATCCGGAGAAAAAGTTATGATTTTACCAGTGCTCTTACAGACGATGTATCTGGAATGAGAATCGGTATTCCCAAGGGATATTTTGGCGACGGGCTGGATGCGGAAGTGGGAGAAAAGATCCTGGAAGCAGTCCGGACTCTGGAGAGGAAAGGCGCCGTCGTAGAGGAGTTTGATCTGGACCTGATCCAGTATGCGATTCCTGCCTATTATGTGATTGCTTCTGCAGAAGCAAGTTCTAACCTGGCAAGGTTCGACGGCGTAAAGTATGGCTATCGTACCAGCGAATATGAAGGCCTTCACAATATGTATAAAAAGAGTCGTTCAGAAGGCTTCGGGGCAGAGGTGAAGCGGAGGATCATGCTGGGATCCTTTGTCTTAAGTTCCGGATATTATGACGCCTATTATCTGAAAGCGCTCCGGACAAAGGCGCTGATCAAGAAGGAGTTTGACAAGGCGTTTGCTTCCTATGATATGATCGCAGCCCCGGCGGCGCCCACGACAGCGCCAAAGATCGGGGAAAGTTTAAGTGATCCGCTGAAGATGTACCTGGGAGACATCTATACGATCTCTGTTAATCTGGCAGGGCTCCCCGGGATCACGATTCCCGTGGGAACCGATGCAAAAGGACTGCCGGTGGGGATGCAGCTGATCGGCAACTGCTTCGAAGAAGAAAAGATTCTGCGTGCGGCCTATGCCTATGAACAGACTCACGCCTATGAAAGACCAGAGCTTGCAAAGGAGGGAAGATAAAATGGCAAAACAATATGAGACGGTGATCGGTCTGGAAGTCCATGTGGAACTTGCCACAAAGACAAAGATCTTCTGCTCCTGCAGCACGGAATTCGGAGGTGCGCCCAATACCCATACCTGTCCGGTGTGTACAGGAATGCCGGGGTCTCTACCGGTATTGAACCGGCAGGTGGTAGACTATGCGCTGGCAATCGGACTTGCCACAAACTGCGAGATTACCCGGTACTGCAAATTTGACCGGAAAAACTATTTTTACCCGGATAATCCGCAGAACTATCAGATTTCCCAGCTGTATCTGCCCATTGCAAGAAATGGATATGTAGAGATCCAGGTGGGAGATACGAAAAAGAAAGTACGGATCCACGAAATGCACATGGAGGAAGACGCAGGGAAACTGATTCATGATGAATGGGATGATACGTCTCTGGTGGACTATAACCGAAGCGGCGTTCCCCTGGTGGAGATTGTTTCCGAGCCGGACATGCGTTCGGCGGAAGAAGTTATTGCGTATCTGGAAAAACTGCGGCTTCTGATCCAGTACCTGGGAGCATCGGACTGTAAGCTGCAGGAAGGCTCCATGCGTGCCGACGTCAATCTTTCCGTGCGGGAAGTAGGAAAGGAAGAATTCGGAACCCGGACGGAGATGAAAAACCTGAACTCCTTTAAGGCCATTGCAAGAGCCATTGAAGGAGAACGCCAGCGTCAGATCGAGCTGCTGGAAGAAGGAAAACAGGTAGTCCAGGAGACCAGAAGATGGGATGATAATAAAGAAGCTTCCCATGCCATGCGTTCCAAGGAAGACGCCCAGGACTACCGGTACTTTCCGGAGCCTGACCTGCCTCCGGTATTCATTGATGATGAATGGATTGAAAGGATCAGGAGCCGGCAGCCGGAGTTCCGGGAGGCGAAGATCGATCGTTATCAGAAAGAATTCGGGATTCCTCAGTATGATGCTGAGATCCTGACGGAAACAAAACAGATGGCGGATCTGTTTGAAGAGACGACTGCTCTTTGCGGAAAACCCAAGAAGGTTTCCAACTGGCTGATGGTAGAGACCCTGCGCCTTTTGAAAGACTATGGAAAATCACCGGAGGATATCCGGTTTTCACCGGAAAATCTTGCAAAACTGATCAACCTTACGGAGAATGGAACCATCAATAACTCTGTAGCAAAGAAAGTGTTCCGCAAAATTTTTGAAGAGGATATTGATCCAGAAGTATATGTGGAAGAGCAGGGACTGAAAATGGAGCATGATGAAGGCACCCTGACACAGGTTCTGGAGCAGGTGATCGCGGCAAATCCTCAGGCAGTAGAAGACTACCGGGGCGGAAAGAAGAAGGCGTTAGGCGCTCTCATGGGACAGACGATGAAGGCGATGAAGGGGAAGGCGGACCCGTCTATGGTGAGCCGGAAGCTGGAGGAGATGTTAAAATAATCCTGCAAGAGAAGCTATAGACATAAGTCAAAATCTTGTGTTACAATGCATGAGTATGAAAATCAATCAAAAAATATAAAAAGGAGAGGTCAGCAAATGGGAGGTTTTTTTGGTGTAGCATCAAAACGAGACTGTGTACTGGAGCTTTTTTACGGAGTGGATTATCACTCTCATCTTGGCACCAGACGCGGTGGTATGGCGACACATGGCGAAGGCGGATTTAACCGGGCAATTCATAATATTGAGAATTCTCCGTTCCGGACCAAGTTTGACGCAGACGTTGCAGAGATGAAGGGAAATCTGGGAATCGGCTGTATTTCAGATTATGAGCCGCAGCCCCTTCTGATCCAGTCTCATCTGGGAAGCTTTGCGATCACGACTGTAGGAAAGGTCAATAATTATGAGGAACTTCTGCGGCAGATCTATGAAGGCGGGCATTCACATTTTCAGGAAATGACCAGCGGACAGGTCAATGTGACGGAGCTGATCGCCGCCCTCATCTGTAAGAAACCAACGATCGTGGAAGGAATCCGGTATGTCCAGGAAGTCGTGGACGGATCTATGACGATGCTGCTGATGACCAAGGATGGCATCTACGCGGCCAGGGACCGTTATGGAAGGACGCCTTTGGTGATCGGACGTAAAGAAGACGGATTCTGCGCATCTTTTGAAAGCTTTGCCTATATCAATCTGGGATATACGGATTATAAGGAGCTGGGACCGGCAGAAATCGCCTATATCACGCCGGAAAGCGTGGAGACGGTAGGAGAGCCCGGCAAAGAGATGAAGATCTGTTCCTTCCTCTGGGTATATTATGGATATCCTACATCCTCCTATGAGGGCGTCAATGTAGAAGAGATGCGCTACAAATGCGGAAGTATGCTGGCAAAGAGGGATGGAGATTCTGTACACCCGGATGTGGTGGCCGGAGTTCCGGATTCCGGAGTTGCCCACGCCATCGGCTATGCCAATGAATCAGGGATCCCCTATGCGAGACCGTTTATCAAA
Organism: uncultured Lachnospiraceae bacterium; assembly: GCA_900553355.1. Taxonomy (GTDB): domain Bacteria; phylum Bacillota; class Clostridia; order Lachnospirales; family Lachnospiraceae; genus Merdimonas. The sequence continues at coordinate 32,436 of USDK01000010.1, read as the reverse complement.
TATACGCCGACCTGGCCAAGATCTTTCATGCCGACGAACCAGAGCCAGAGAAATCTGATCGCCCGGATGAAGCTGATCCCGGTTCATGCGCTGATCGAGAATAAAAAGCTGCTTTTGATCGACGACTCTATTGTCAGAGGAACCCAGCTTCGTGAGACGACAGAGTTCCTTTACCAGAGCGGCGCAAAAGAGGTACATGTGCGTCCGGCATGTCCGCCGATCATGTACGGTTGTAAGTATTTGAATTTCTCACGGTCAAAGTCTGAGATGGAGCTAATCGCAAGACAGATGATCCGCAAAAGAGAAGGGGACGACTGTCCGAAGGAAGTACTGGAAGAGTATGCGAATCCATGTACCTGCAGATATGCCCAGATGATCGAGGACATTCGCAGGCAGCAGAACTTTACCACCCTGCGCTATCACAGGCTGGACGACCTTCTGGCATCCATCGGGATCGAGCCGTGCAAGATATGTACCTATTGCTTTGATGGAAAAGAATAAAAAGTGACAAAGAAGAAAAGAGGGGCGGCCCCGCTAATGATTTAGTGTGGCCGCCCCTCTTTTATGGGAAAATGTTCTTAAGGAATGTTGTAGGTCATAATGTAATCGTCCATGATGAAACCGCCGCCGATATCTGCCTCCTGGGTGTCGGTGACTTTGAATCCCAGATGATGATAAATCTGCAGGGTATTTTCATTATGTTTATTACAGGTCAGCCAGATTTTTTTCAGGCCCCGGTCCCGGCACAGACTGGTCAGGAATTCTAAGGCTCTGGTCGCCAGGTGGCGTCCCCGGAAACTTTGATGCAAGTATAGTTTGCTCAGAAAGAGTGCATCCTGTTCGGCATGTACGCCTGTATATCCGGCCAGATCACCATCGCATCGGATCTGGAAGTATTCATAGCCTTCTTCCTGGGTCTGGGTTTTCAGCGCCGGATAAGACTGAAATTTTTCTACCATATAGTTGACCTGATCCTCTCCGATGATCGGGGTGAAATGCTGATGCCAGATTTCTTCGGCCAGGACGGCGATGTCCCGGATCTGTTCATCTGTCTTCGCTGGAACAAAGGTTGCCTCATTATTCATAAATCTTTCGCCTCACTTTAAATTTCATAAATCTTTCATAATAGTTTATAAATGAAAGATTTCCAATTGAAATTATAAATGATATAATACAATTAGACAATGCTTATTTTTGGAGGACGCAGAATGGATGGATTCGTCACATTAAAAAATGTGAAAAAAATATACCAGATGGGAGAAGTACAGATCATGGCCGCGGCGGGAATCGATTTCGAGATCCGGCGCGGTGAATTTGCTGTGGTGGTGGGACCCAGCGGGGCTGGTAAGACCACTGTTCTGAATATTTTAGGAGGAATGGACACGGCAACGGAGGGAGAAGTGCTGGTAGACGGGGAAGATATTGCGCAGTATTCACCCAGGCAGCTGACCGCGTACCGGAGAGATGATATCGGATTCGTATTCCAGTTCTATAATCTGGTCCCCAATCTGACCGCACTGGAAAATGTAGAACTGGCTCTCCAGATCTGTAAAGACCCGATGGACGCCCGGATGGTGATGGAAGAAGTGGGCCTCCTTGATAGGATCAATAACTTTCCGGCCCAGCTGTCCGGCGGTGAGCAGCAGAGAGTTTCCATTGCCAGGGCGCTGGCCAAGAATCCCAAGCTTCTTCTGTGTGACGAGCCGACCGGGGCTCTGGACTATAATACAGGTAAATCCATTCTGAAGCTTTTGCAGGACACCTGCAGAGAAAGAGGCATGACGGTGATCCTGATCACTCACAATTCGGCAATCGCGCCGATGGCAGACCGGGTCATCCATATCAAAAACGGCAAGGTGGAAAAAATCATAGAAAATGCGCATCCGGTGCCGGTAGAGACGATCGAGTGGTAGGGATAGCAGTAAGAAGTATTTAAGAGAGCATCAGGAGCATGTGGCATGGGTACAAAGGCATCACGTAAAAATTTTTATATGGAGATCCGGAAAAGTCCGGGGCGCTTTCTGTCCATTTTTTTCATTGTAGCGATGGGCGTAGCCTTCTTTTCCGGCATTCGTTCCTCGGAGCCGTCCATGCGGATCACGGGGGATGCTTATTTTGATGCGGAAAACCTGATGGATATCCAGGTGATGAGTACCCTCGGCCTTACGGAAGACGATATCGATGCCATCGAAGATGTGGACGGAGTGGAACTGGCAGAAGGGTCCTACAGTTCAGATTTCCTGTGTGAGACTGAGGACCGCCAGTATGTGTTTCATGTGATGGCACTGACAGATGACGTCAATGAAGTAACGGTAACCGACGGGCGTCTCCCCGAAAAAGTGGGGGAATGTCTTATGGATGAAGACATGGGGTATCAGGTCGGTGATACGGTAACGTTAAAGTCCGGGACAGACGATCCTCTTGAGGATACACTGAAAACGGATGAATATAAGGTGGTAGGCGTCGGGAACAGCCCCTGCTATATTTCCTTTGAACGCGGAAGCTCCACGATCGGCAGCGGAAGCGTAAGCGCCTTTATGATGGTGCCCAGCCAGACTTTTGCGCTGGATGTATATACGGAAGCATATGTAAAGGTGGAAGGTGCAGAAGAACTGACGGCCTATACGGACGAGTATGAAAGCCTGGTCTCTGACGTGATGGACCGGATCGAAGAGATTACCGGAGAGAGAGGTAAGATCCGGAAAGAGGAGATCCGGGAAGAGGTACAGGATGAGATCGATAAAGGCTGGAAGGAACTGGAAGACGGGCAGGCAAAGGCAGACCAGAAGCTTGCGGATGCAGCGGCCCAGATCGCGGACGGTGAATCCCGGCTTGCAGATGCAAAGTCCCAGGTTGAAAGTGGGCGGGCGCAGTTAGAAGAGGGAAAGGCGAAGTTAAACAGCAGCCAGAAGGAGATCGACAGCGCCAGAAGCCAGTATGAGAGCGGCCTGGCTCAGTGGAAGGCCGGACAGGCAGAATATGAAAGCGGCCTTGCAGAATATAATGCCCAGAAGCCTGCAGCGGAAGAACAGATCCAGCAGGGAGAGGCAGGACTTTCTACATACCGGCAGCAGCTGGATGAAGGCTGGGCAGGTTATCAGCAGCTGACAGATCAGATTGCTGGTCTTGATACTCAGATTTCGGGACTGGAACAGATGATCCAGACACTGGAGGAACGGCTGAAAAATCTGACAGATGGAACAGAAGAATACGCCCAGTGTCAGGAAGAGCTTGCGAAAGCGCAGGGGCAGCTTTCTCAGATCCAGGAAACTCGCAGCGCCCTTGAGGCAACTGCGACAGAAACAGAAAATACTTTAAATGACCGGGAGGCAGACTATCAGAGCAGCCAGCAAAAGCTGGATGCAGTGCGACAGCAGCTTTCCGACGGAGCGGCAGAGCTTGCACAGGCAAAGACCACACTGGACGCCACGAAAGCGCAGCTGGACAGCGCGTGGGCACAGATCCAGTCCGGACAACAGCAGATCGACGATGGCTGGGCCGAAATCAACACCCAGGAGAAAACGCTGGCTGACGGCGAGGCGAAGCTTTCCGAGAGCGAGGCGCAGCTTGCAGATGCAAAGAAGGAATATGAAGAAGGAAAGGCTGAAGCAGAAAAAGAACTGGCTGACGGTGAGAAAGAACTTTTAGATGCCCAGGAACAGCTTTCAGACGTGGAAGATCCCCAGTGGTATATCTATGACCGCAGTAATCTGACAGAATATGACGGATATGGAGAAAATGCAGATCGTATGCGGGCAATCGGCAGAGTTTTTCCGGTGCTGTTTTTCCTGGTGGCTGCATTGATCAGTCTGACCAGTATGACCCGTATGGTAGAAGAACAGAGGATTGAGATTGGTACCATGAAGGCCCTGGGCTATGACCGTTTTACCATCGCCTCCAAATATCTGGGATATGCCCTGCTGGCGACGGTGGGAGGAAGCATCACAGGTGTGCTGATCGGGGAAAAGGTTCTGCCCTATATTATTATCTATGCCTATGGAATCATGTATCAGCACATTCCGGAAATTCTGGTTCCCTATGCCTGGTCCTATGCGATCCAGGCGTCCGTGGCGGCTCTTGCCTGCACGATGCTGGCGACCCTTTTTGCCTGCTACAAAGAACTGGGAGAGCAGCCGGCATCCCTGATGCGGCCTCCAGCCCCAAAGATTGGGAAACGAGTATTTCTGGAGTATATCCCCTTTATCTGGAAACGTCTGAACTTTACCTGGAAGTCTACCGTGCGTAATCTGATGCGCTATAAAAAGCGGTTCTTCATGACTATATTCGGAATCGGCGGATGTATGGCGCTGATGGTTGTAGGATTTGGACTCAGGGATTCTATCTATGAGATTGCAGATCTTCAGTATGAGGAGATCCAGACTTACGATGGCAGTGCGTATCTCCAGGAAAACGTTACCGAAGAGGATCGTGAAAATCTGGAGTCGTTTATGGAAAAGGACCCGGATATTGAACGTTTTATGGATGCGTATATGATGAATGTATCGCTGGCTCACGGCGATGATGAACACGATGCTTATCTGACGATCCTGAAGGATCCTGATAAGAGCAGTGAATATTTCAGTTTCCATGACCGGGTTACGAAGGAAGAATATAGGCTTTCTGATGATGGCGCCATTATCAGTGAAAAGACGGCAAAACTTTTGAATGCAGAAGCAGGAGATACCATAGAGCTGAAAGACGAAGACGGTGGAAGCCATGGGCTGACCATCGCGCATATCTGTGAGAATTATATGGGGCACTATATTTATATGACGCCGTCTTATTATAAAAAAGTGACGGGCAAGGATCTGGAGTGTAACTGTATCTTGTTCCAGATGGATGATTCCATGACGAATAAAGAGATGGAAGATGCCGGAGAACAGATTGTGGCAAGGGATGAAGTTTTAAGTGTCACCTATATGCATGATATACAGAAACAGCTGGACGATATGCTGGGAAGCCTGAACCTGGTCATCATCGTGCTGATCGTCTCAGCAGGAATGCTGGCCTTTGTAGTGCTGTATAATCTGAATACCATCAATATAACGGAGCGGCAGAGGGAACTGGCCACGTTAAAGGTACTGGGATTCTATGACCGGGAGGTGGCTGGATATGTTTACCGTGAAAACATTCTGCTGACGCTGATCGGAGCCCTGGTGGGCGTCGGACTCGGCAAGGTGCTGCATCTGTTTGTGATCCAGACCGTGGAAGTGGATGCAGCCATGTTCGGGCGGATCATCAACCTGCCAAGCTACATATACAGCCTGGCATTTACCATCGCCTTTTCTATGATCGTCAACGGCGTGATGTTCTTTAAACTCAGGAAGATTGATATGGTGGAATCATTGAAGAGCATTGAGTAACAAAATAAATGGAGTAATCAAAGAAGAAGCAGCGTTTTCGCCATAACGCTGCTTCTTCTGATATTATAAGCGGTTTTTGTCTCCCCACTCGCACATTCCATCCAGGATCGGGATCAGGGATTTGCCCCGGTCTGTCAGGCTGTATTCAACCTTGGGAGGAATCTGAGGATATTCTTCCCGGTGTACCAGCTGATCTGCCTCCAGTTCTTTTAGAGTAGAACTCAAGGTCTTATAGGAAATCCCTCCGATGTATTTTTTCATTTCATTAAACCGGACAACGCCGAACTCCATCAATGTGTAGAGAATCGTCATTTTATATTTTCCATTGATCAGTGACAAAGTATAGCTGAATCCGGTAGAACTTAAGTTTTCATTCGAGATACATCGTTTACCCATTTTAAACTCTCCTTTTGGTAAGTATATAACTTTCTTGTAAGTATCGCACTTATATGTGCGTACTTGTTTTTGGTTCTATTCTTGCTATGATTATAATATCAGCAGCGAAAAAAGTCAATTTCGCCAGGAGAACAGGAGGAGAATGAATATGAGTAAAAAAATTGTTGTGATTACAGGAAGCCCAAGGAAAAACGGAAACAGCTTTGCCATGACGGATGCGTTTATCAAAGCGGCAGAAGAAAAGGGGCATACAGTTACCCGGTTTGATGCGGCTATGATGAACGTGGGAGGCTGCCATGCCTGTGAGACCTGCTATAAGAGCGGAAAGGCCTGTTCATTTGATGACGACTTTAACACGATGGCTCCGGCAATCCTGGAGGCAGACGCAGTAGTGTTTACAATGCCGGTGTACTGGTATTCTATCCCGGCACAGATCAAAGGGGTGCTGGATAAGATGTACTCTTTCTGCGTGGCAGGAAAGGATATCGCAGGAAAAGAATGCGCGCTGATTGCCTGCTGTGAAGAGGATGATATGTCTGTCCTGGACGGCGTGCGGATTCCGATCGAACGTTCCGCAGCTCTTATGAAATGGCATATGGCAGGAGAAGTTCTTGTGCCTGGAGTTCTGAACGTAGGCGATATTGATAAGACAGACGGATGCAGACAGGCGGCAGAGCTGGCAGAAAGCCTTTAAATTCAGACGTAAAAGGAGTGTTTTTTCATGAGCAAGAAAATTGTAATTTTAAATGGAAGTCCAAGAAAGAATGGAAACACTTCTGCACTTGTAAAGGAATTTACGAAGGGCGCAGAAGAAGCAGGTAATCAGGTGACAGAATTTCATCTTGACAGCATGGATATCCACGGCTGCAAAGGATGTTTCGGAGGCCACAGCAGCAAAGAATGTCCCTGTGTACAGAGAGATGATATGAACCAGATCTATCCGGCAGTGAAGGGATGTGACGTGGTCATCATGGCGACGCCGTTATATTACTGGAATATGAGCGGCCAGATCCGCACGGCAATAGACCGGTTATTTGCCCTGGAAGAAGGCGATGGCAATCTGCTCCGCGGAAACGGCAGAGCCTGTGGGCTTCTGATGGCGGCCGAAGGAAACGGATTCGAGGATGTAGTCCTTTATTTTGACCATCTGATGGATCATCTCAGGTGGAAAAATCTGGGGCATGTACTGGCCGGAGGAAATGGAGATGTGGGAGACATCGAAGGAAAGCCGGAGCTTAAGAAAGCATATGAATTTGGAAAATCAATTTCATAGAATTGTTAGCACTCTTTTTAAAAGAGTGCTAATTTTCTATTGACATTTATTTTTGCTGGTATTATCATATCTGTTAGATGAAAAAAGCGGAAGCAGACCGCAAATATAATAGGAGTGATAGAAATGGCAGCAAAAAAAGGAAGCTTATCGATAAGCAGTGAAAACATATTTCCAATTATAAAGAAATGGGTCTATTCTGACCATGATATTTTCGTAAGAGAGATGGTATCTAACGGATGTGACGCCATCACCAAGCTGAAAAAGCTGGATGTGATGGGAGAATACCAGCTTCCGGATGATTATAAACCGGCGATCAAGGTAGAGGTAAATCCGGAAGAGAAGACCTTGAAGTTTACAGATAATGGTATCGGTATGACTGCGGACGAGGTGGAGGAGTATATTACCCAGATCGCCTTTTCCGGCGCTACCGAATTCCTGGAGAAATATAAAGATAAAACCACAGAAGACGATATGATCGGACACTTCGGACTGGGCTTCTACTCTGCGTTCATGGTGGCCGATGAAGTGCATATCGATACCCTTTCATACAAAGAAGGGGCGAAACCGGTACACTGGGTCAGCCAGGGCGGCACAGACTATGAGATGGATGAAGGAACCAAGACAGAAGTAGGCTCCACCATGACCCTGTACCTCAATGATGACAGCCTGGAGTTTGCCAATGAGTACCGTGTCAGAGAGGTTCTGGAGAAATACTGTTCCTTCATGCCGGTAGAGATTTTCCTGTCCAAAGAAAATGCAGAACCTGAGTATGAGACCATCGACGAGGCAGATTTGAAGGATGATGATGTGGTCATCGAGCACATCCATGAAGATGCAAAGATGGAAGAAAAGGAAAATGAAAACGGCGAGAAAGAAATGGTGGAAGTAGAGCCGGCCAAAGAGAAGGTAAAGATCCAGAAGCGTCAGGTTTCCATCAGTGACATTCATCCGCTGTGGACAAAGCACCCGAATGAGTGCAGCGATGAGGATTATCTGGAATTCTACCGTAAGGTATTCCTGGATTATAAAGAACCACTGTTCTGGATCCACCTGAATATGGATTATCCGTTCAATTTAAAAGGAATCCTCTACTTCCCAAGAATTAATACCGAGTATGATTCTATCGAGGGAACCATCAAGCTTTACAACAACCAGGTATTTATTGCGGATAACATTAAAGAAGTAATCCCGGAATTCCTGATGGTATTAAAGGGAGTCATCGATTGTCCGGACCTTCCGCTGAACGTATCAAGAAGCGCCCTGCAGAACGACGGATTTGTGAATAAGATCGCAGATTATATTTCCAAGAAGGTGGCAGACAAGCTGGCCGGCATGTGCAAGACCAAGCGAGAAGACTATGAGAAATACTGGGACAGCATCAGTCCATTTATCAAGTTCGGCTGCCTGAAAGATGAGAAGTTCTGTGACAAGATGAAAGACGCCATCCTCTTCAAGAATCTGGATCATAAGTATCTGACCTTGAAGGACTGTGTTGAAGAAAACGGAGGCACTCTGGAAGCGCCGGAGGATAAGAAAGACGAAGAGAAGCAGGACGGCGAGAAGGCGGAAGAGAAGAAGACAACCATCTATTATGTAACGGATGAGATCCAGCAGAGTCAGTATATCAATCTCTTCAAGAGCCAGGGGCAGGATGCTGTGATCCTGGGACACAACATTGACTCTCCGTTTATTACGCAGTTAGAACAGCGTTATCCGACCATCCAGTTCCAGCGGATCGATGCAGACTTAAGCGAACAGTCCAAAGAAGAGGTGGGCGAGGAAGAAAAAGAAGCATTCCAGAAGAAAGCAGACGATCTGACAGAAATCTTCCGGAAAGAGCTGGGTAATGATAAACTGGAAGTTAAGACCGAAAAGCTCAAAGACGATAAAGTGGCTGCGATGATCACTTTATCCGAGCAGAGCCGCAGGATGCAGGAAATGATGAAGATGTACGGCATGGCCGATATGGGCATGGGTATGGGCGGAGAGACGACATTGATCCTGAATGCCAATCATCCGCTGGTACAGTATGTGGCAGAGCATAAGGACAGCGAAAATACCGGAATGATCTGCAAACAGCTGTATGACTTGGCGATGCTGGCACACAAACCACTGAATCCAGATGAGATGACAGCATTTGTGCAGAGAAGCAACGACATTATGATGCTTTTGACAAAATAAAAGGTTATAAACCGATCAAAAGAAATCTCCGGAAACCGATGAGAAAACATCGGTTCCGGAGATTTTATCTATCATTCTGTGTTCATTCCAGCGAAACGCCGGGCATCATTTCAGCCAGCATCTTTCCGGCATATGTATCCCACTCGCGCTCCAGCGCCTTGTCCATGCGGAAGGTAGAAAGAGAGACTCCAGTCACGCACTGTAAAGTATTTCCATCATAGTGAAAGTTCAGATACAGTCCCTGGATTTCTTCCGGACGATAGGCGGACAGCTGATGGTCTGCCAGAAATGACGGAAAAGTCTCTGGGTCAAGTGACAGCACAATCTTGAAATTTAAGGGAGTACGCTTTCCTTTGATCAGCTGCAGACAGAAGCCGCGTACATCCTTCCAGCGGGAATAATCCTGCGCCGGCGCAGTGTCGAAAAAATCCTTCTGAAGAAAACCGTCAATCTGGAAGGTATTAAATGTGGTGATTTTGCCTTCGATAAAAAGAAAGTGGTCGAACGTCTCCTTCAATAACAGATGAGACATACAGATTTTGGGTGATAAAGTAAAAACATTCATGAAGAAAACTCCTTGTGTCATTCACACGAAATATGTGCTTCGTTTCACTTGCACGGAAGGGTAACAGTTCATCTCTCACCTCCGTCCCATGCGCACTCGTCACGCTGACGCGCTCCAGTCCCACGCTGCGCGCTAAGACTGCTTATGTGCCGGAGGTTACGAGTTACACTCGTATGGTAAAAGGGAAGCGACTCTTGCATGCAGGCATGACGATTCGTTTCCCTTTTGCCACACGAGATGAACTGTAACGCATTATACCACAAGTTTGACTTTTATGGGGAAAAACAGTACAATATTTCTAATGTACAAATAGGAGAAAAGATGAGAGATCATGGAAATAGACAAAAGAAAAAAGACTGTTCTGCGGACTGTGATCCTTGTAGTGGTGATCCTGGCGGCAGCCGGGGTCATTCTTTTGGCGCTCCGGCTTTTTAACAGAGGTGTAGACACCAGTAAAGGGCTTGAGCGGCTGAAGGAAATGGAGTCTGTAGACGTGACGGCGGTGGATCAGAAGATCCAGGAGCTGGAGGCCGCAGAAAGAGCGGCGGACGAGGAATGGGCCAGCCGTTCTGCCAATGAAAAATTTGCAAATTCGCTGGTGCTGGGGGATTCGATCGCCCAGGGCCTGTATGAGTACGGTGTGCTGGATTCCAGTCATGTACTGGCAGAACGGGGCGCAGGATTGGTCAACGGCGGAGGAGAACTGGCGGCAAGCCAGATTGCCCAGGCTAAGTCGCTGGCCCCGCAGGCACTGTTCCTGTCATATGGGATGAATGATATGAATGTGACTGACCAGGAGTCATTTCTGGCAGCTTACCGGCAGGCGCTGGAGGATCTGAAAGAATCCCTTCCGGATACAGCCATTTATGTCAACAGTATCCTGCCGGTGCAGCAGGATACGGCCGCAGAACAGCCTGCGTATGCCAATATCCCCCAGTATAATGAAGGGCTGAAAAGTCTCTGTGATGAGCTTGGAATTACATTTATCGATAATACAGACCTGGTAAAGGAAGAGTACTATGCGGATGACGGCATTCATATGGCTCCGGCTTACTATACTGAATGGGTAAACCGCATGGCGGAGGTTGCAGGATTATAATGAAAGTACAAATGAAACACAGCATAGATTTGTTGAATCTGTTAAAATATCTGATGGTCCTGGTTTTTCTGGCTTACATTGTCTTTCTCCTTGCAAGAGAGAGTGCGGATGATGTGCCGGTGGAGACTCTGGAGAAAGAAATCATGAAGGTGACCACGGAAGACGGCATGACCAAGGGTACGACCCAGGATCTGAAGCGGTATTATGGACTGAATGCGGAGGATTATGACGGCGTGGTACTGTATGTTCCCAACGATGTCATGAGCGTCAATGAACTTCTGATCGTTAAGCTGAAGGATGAGTCCCAGGCCAGGCAGGTGGAAGAGGCGGCGACTGAGCGCCTTGATACGCAGAAGACCAGTTTTGAAGGATATGGCGTGGAGCAGACCAGCCTCCTGAACGCGGCCATCCTGGAGACCAGGGGAACATATGTGTTTTTAACGGTTTCAGAGGACGCAGATGAGATCTACGCCGCATTTAAGAATTGTTTATAAAGGAAAAGGAACGGTATGTTATTCAGCAGTATCGTATTTTTGTTTACGTTTTTACCAATTGTTTTAATTTTATATTACATATTACCGAGGGGACTGAAAAATCCGGTGCTTCTTGTGGCCAGCCTGATCTTTTATGCCTGGGGTGAGCCGATCTATTTGTTTTTGATGATTTTTTCTATCATCTTCAACTATATCTGCGGCCTTGATATTGCCAGGAACTTAAATGACAGGAAAGCGGCGCGCAAAAGCCTGATCTTTAATGTGACGGTAAACTTATGTATCCTGGGATTTTTTAAATATGAGGGATTTGTTCTGAACAGTTTAAATGCAGTGCTTCCGGTGGATATCCCGTTCCGGGAGGTGGCGCTGCCGGTGGGGATTTCTTTTTACACCTTTCAGATCCTGTCTTATATCATTGACGTGTATCGGGGAAATGTGCAGGTACAGAAAAACCTGATGGATTTTGCCCTTTATGTGACCATGTTTCCGCAGCTGATCGCGGGCCCGATTGTCAAATATGCGGAGATAGACGAGCAGCTGCATGTACGCCGGGAAAGTATCGGTCAGTTTGGCGGCGGTGTTATGTTCTTTATCCGAGGACTGGCGAAAAAGGTGCTGCTGGCCAACACCATCGGCATGGTATATTCAGATGTATCCGCTATGGTGCCGGGGGAAGTCTCTGTGGCTACGGCGTGGCTCGGATGTCTGGCCTATACGTTCCAGATTTATTTTGACTTCAGCGGATATTCCGACATGGCAGTGGGGCTTGGCAAAATGTTTGGCTTTGAGTTCCCGAAGAACTTTTATTATCCCTATATCTCTAAGAGTATTACGGAATTCTGGCGCAGATGGCACATTTCTCTTAGCAGCTGGTTCCGGGAATACCTGTATATTCCGCTGGGAGGAAACCGGGTGCCTGTGGCAAAGCACATCCGCAATCTCCTGGTGGTATGGCTTCTGACCGGACTCTGGCACGGGGCTGCATGGAACTTTGTGGCATGGGGCCTGTATTACGGCGTCATTCTTATTATTGAAAAATACTTCTTACAGAAGAAGCTGGAGAGACTTCCGTCTGTATTGAGACATATCTACAGCCTTGTTCTGGTTATGATCGGCTGGGTGCTGTTTTTCAGTCCGACCCTGGGAAGCGCCTGGGATTATCTTGGACTGATGTTTGGCGTGGGCGGACACGGACTGGTGGACCGGCAGGCTCTTTACCTGCTTGTTTCAAATCTTGGTCTTTGGATCATCCTGATCCTGGCATCGACACCGGTGGTCTATGTGGTCTACGAAAAATATCTGGCCCACCATAAGGCTGCGGCAGATGTGGCAGTCTATGCAGGGCTGTTTCTGCTCTGCATTGCTTATCTGGTAACAGAAACCTACAACCCATTCTTATATTTTCGGTTTTAGGAGCAGTTATGGAGAAATATAAAAGAAATGACAGGAGAAAACGAAATAGAAAAGTCTGGATGGCAAAGATGTTCCTGGGAGTGCTGCTGGTAATCTGCCTTCTGAATCTGGTATGGCCGGATGCTGAATTTTCAGAGACCGAGAACCGGATGCTGGAACAAAAGCCCTCTCTGACGCTGTCAGGGATTGAGAGCGGAAGGTTTATGGAACAGTACGAAAGCTATCAGTCGGATCAGATCGCAGGAAGAGATCTGTGGGTGCAGTTAAAGACCCGTGTGGATCTTCTCATGGGAAAGAGAGAGTCTAACGGTGTGTTTAAAGGAAAGGGCAGCTATCTTCTGGAGGACATCAAGACGCCGGATCAGGAGCATCTGGAGCAGAATCTCCAGGCTATCTGCGGATTTCAGGAAACATATCCAGACATCCCCATGTACATGATGCTGGTGCCCAATGCGGCCAATGTGTTTTCGGAGAAGCTTCCGGCCTTTGCGGTAACCCGGGATCAGGACGCTGATTTTGACAGTATCCAGAAGACCCTGGAAGGACATCTGACCTGGGTGGATGCAGGGAAGGCCTTGAAGGATCACAAATCTGAAAATATTTATTATCATACGGATCATCACTGGACCACACTGGGGGCATACTATGGGTATCAGGCGCTGGCAGAGGCAATGGATCTGGATACATCGAAAGCGCCGGAGCTTACGCCTTATGCTGTGAGTAATTCCTTCAACGGAACGCTGTCCTCTACCAGTGGATATGAGACGGGTTATGAGGAGCCGATTTACGTCTATTTTCCAAAAGATGAGGAAGCAGCCCCGGAAGTGGTAGTCAATTACGTGGAGGAACAGAAGAAGACCGCCACACTATATGATTCATCAAAGCTTAAGGAGAAGGATCAGTATGCCATGTTCCTGGGAGGAAACAGCGGCCTTATCAGTATCCGGACAACGGCGGACAGTACTCAGAGGCTGCTCCTTTTGAAGGACTCCTATGCCAACTGCCTGGTCCCGTTTCTGATCCCTTATTATCGGGAAATCCTGATGGTGGATCCACGGTATTATTATGGAGATATCACATCACTTATGGAAGAGAATAAGATCAGCAGTGTGCTGTTTTTATATAATGGGAATACCTTTGTGGAAGACAATAGTATCAGCGGAGTATTGACAAATGACGAGACTGAATAAATATTTAAGTGAAGCCGGGGTCTGCTCCCGCAGGGAGGCAGACCGGCTGATCCAGGCCGGCCGTGTGACGGTGGACGGGAAAAAAGCAGTCCCGGGAATGCAGGTGGAGCCGGGCCAGGTGGTGAAAGTAGGAAAAAAGGAGATTACGGATAAGAACCGAAAAGTTGTTCTGGCAGTCTATAAGCCGGCCGGAATTGTCTGTACCGAATCCCCGAAAGAAAAGCACAACATCATCCGTTACCTGGACTATCCGGTGAGAGTTACTTATGCCGGAAGGCTCGACAAAGATTCGGAAGGCCTGCTGATCATGACCAATGACGGCGATCTGATCAACGGAATGATGCGGGCCAGGTTCGGACATGAAAAGGAATATAAGGTGACGGTGGACCGTCCGGTAACAGATGAATTTCTGCAGATGATGGCATCAGGAGTGAGGATCCGGGATGAGGAAAAGGGACTCGACGAGGTCACCAGACCCTGCCGGACAGAAAAAATCGGGAAATACACCTTTTCCATCGTGCTGACCCAGGGGCTGAACCGGCAGATCCGAAGGATGTGTCTGGTATGTGGATACCGGGTGGAAAGGCTGGTGCGGACCAGAGTCATGAATATTTATCTGGGCAGTATGAAACCCGGAGATGTAAGAGAATTAAAAGAGCAGGAGTTAAAGGAATTATATGGACAGATCAAAGACAGCCAGGATGCAGGAACTGGTAGAACGATTAAATAAAGCGTCCAAAGCCTATTATCAGGATGCAGAAGAGATCATGAGCAACTATGAGTATGACAGGCTCTATGACGAGCTTCTTTCGCTGGAAAAAGAGCTTGGCACCACCCTTTCCAACAGTCCTACCGTCAATGTGGGATATGAGGTGTTAAGTGAGCTTCCGAAAGAACGGCATGAAAGTCCTATGCTGTCGCTGGACAAGACCAAGGAGGTCTCAGAGCTGGAGAACTTTGTAGGCGATCAGAAAGCGCTGATGTCCTGGAAGATGGACGGCCTGACCATTGTCCTGACCTATCGGGACGGCGAGCTGTACAAAGCAGTCACCAGAGGAAACGGTGAAGTGGGTGAAGTGGTAACCAACAATGCCCGGGTGTTCCGCAATATTCCTCTGAAAATCAGTTATCCGGGCGAACTGATCCTTAGGGGAGAAGCAGTCATTGGATACCGGGATTTTGAAAAAATTAACGAGGAAATCGCAGATGCAGACGCCAGATATAAGAATCCGAGGAATCTGTGCAGCGGTTCTGTGCGTCAGTTGAATAACGAGATCACGGCGAAACGGAATGTGAAGTTCTATGCCTTTACTCTGGTTCAGGCGGACGGCGTAGATTTCCATAATTCCAGAAGAGAGCAGATGGAATGGCTTGCATCCCAGGGGTTTGAGGTGGTAGAGTACCGCATGGTGACCAGAGATACCGTAAGAAGCACGGTGGAAGCTTTTGAAGCAAGGATTGCGGACAATGATTTCCCATCGGACGGTCTGGTGCTTACCTATGATGATATTGCCTATGGGGCTTCCCTGGGAAGGACGTCCAAGTTTCCCAGAGATTCCTTTGCCTTTAAATGGGCGGACGAGGTGCGCAAGACCAGGCTGATTGAAATCGAGTGGAGCCCGTCCAGGACGGGACTGATCAATCCGGTGGCAGTCTTTGAACCGGTGGAGCTGGAAGGCACGACGGTGAGCCGCGCCAGTGTCCATAACGTGAGCATCATGGAGGAACTGGAACTGGGAGTGGGCGATACCATCGAGGTCTATAAGGCTAACATGATCATTCCCCAGATTGCAGAGAATCTGACCCGCAGCGGTGTAAAAGACATTCCTTCGGTCTGTCCGGTATGCGGAGGCAGGACAGAGATCCGTAAAGACGGCAATGCAAAGACCCTCTACTGTACCAATCCGGACTGTCAGGCAAAGCATCTGAAATCTTTTACGCTGTTTGTCAGCCGGGATGCATTAAATATTGAAGGTTTATCAGAGGCAACACTGGAAAAATTCATTGCAATGGGGTATATTAAAGAATATGCAGATATCTTTCATCTGGACCGCCACAAAGAGGAGATCCAGAATCTGGAAGGATTTGGCGAAAAATCCTGTCAGAACCTTCTGGACAGTATTGAAAAGGCCAGGATCACAACACTTCCCCGGGTGATCTACGGACTGGGAATCACAGGGATCGGTCTTGCAGGTGCGAAGATGATCTGCAAAGAATTTGATAATGATGTGGAAGCGATGCTTAAGGCATCGGAAGAAGATTTAAGCGCGATCCCCGGAGTGGGAGAAGTGCTTGCCGGAGCCTTTGTCAGTTATTTTAAGCAGGAGGAGCATTACCGGGCCTTCCGCAGCCTGTTAGAGGAACTTGTGATCCCCGAAGAAAAGACAGAGGAGAAGGAACAGATCTTTGCCGGGATCAATTTCGTGATCACAGGATCGGTGGAGCATTTTGCCAACCGGAATGAAGCGAAGGCGCTGATTGAAAGTCTGGGGGGGAAGGTGACGGGATCCGTTACCTCAAAGACCAGCTATCTGATCAACAATGATGTGACATCCACATCATCAAAGAATAAAAAAGCAAATGAACTTGGGATCCCCATTATCTCGGAAGAGACTTTCCTTGAGATGGTCCGGGGAGAACGGGAAGTATAGAAAGAGGGATGGACGATGTCGGAACAGGACAGAAATGAAAACACAGAGATGGAAACCGTAGACACCACCGCCGGAAGCAAGGGGACAGAAGAACACAAAGAAGACGAGTATGAGAAGATCTGCTTTATGTGCCACAGACCGGAAAGCGTGGCCGGAAAGATGATCGATCTGCCGAATCATATCTGTGTGTGCAGCGACTGTATGCAGAAAAGCTTTGACGCCATGAAGGGCGGACAGATCGACTACAGCCAGCTTCTGAATATGCCCGGTGTACATTTTATGAATATGTCGGACTTAGAACAGAGTATTCCCAGACAGCAGAAGGTGAAAAAGAAAAAAGAGGGCGAGGAGAGAAAGCCGCTCATCGATATCCGGAATATTCCGGCGCCTCATAAGATCAAAGCCAGCCTGGATGAGTACGTGGTAGGACAGGAGTATGCAAAGAAGGCCATGTCCGTGGCAGTATACAACCACTATAAGCGTGTGGCTACAGACAGCATGGATGACATCGAGATCGAAAAGTCCAATATGCTGATGATCGGGCCTACAGGGTCCGGAAAGACCTACCTGGTAAAGACTTTGGCAAGGATCCTGGATGTGCCGCTTGCTATCACGGATGCCACGTCTCTTACGGAGGCCGGTTATATCGGGGACGATATTGAAAGCGTAGTATCCAAGCTTCTGGCGGCCGCGGATAACGATGTAGAAAAGGCAGAGCAGGGGATCATTTTTATTGATGAGATCGACAAGATCGCCAAGAAGAAAAATACCAGCCAGAGGGATGTCAGCGGTGAGTCGGTTCAGCAGGGGATGTTAAAGCTCCTGGAAGGAAGCGATGTAGAAGTGCCGGTGGGTGCCAACAGCAAGAATGCCATGGTTCCGCTTACCACAGTGAATACGAAGAATATCCTGTTTATCTGCGGAGGCGCCTTCCCGGATCTGGAAGGAATCATAAAGGAGCGTCTGACCAAGCAGTCCTCTATCGGCTTCGGTGCGGATCTGAAGGATAAGTACGATCACGACAAGACGATCCTTTCTAAGGTGACCACAGAAGACCTGCGTAATTTCGGAATGATTCCGGAGTTCCTGGGCAGACTTCCTATCGTATTCACGCTGGACGGTATGAATGAGGAGATGCTGGTAAAGATTTTAAAAGAGCCGAAAAACGCTATCTTAAAGCAGTATCAGAAGCTGCTGGCCCTGGATGAGGTAAAGCTGGACTTTAATGACGATGCGCTGACGGCCATTGCCGAGAAGGCGATGAAGAAGGATACGGGAGCCAGAGCGCTGCGGGCGATCATCGAGGAATTTATGCTGGATATCATGTATGAGATTCCAAAGGACGACAGCATCGGTCAGGTGACTATTACCAGAGAATACATAGAAGGGACCGGAGGACCTGTCATCCAGCTTCGGGGGCAGGAAGTGCCAAGACTTTCATAAAATAGATATGGACGAATGATAAAACAGGACGCCTCATATATTTGAGCTGAGGGAAAACTTCCCACAGATCAGATATATGAGGTGTTTTTTTATGGCAGAGCAAGGATGCAGGGAAAAAATCATGTCCCAGGAATTCTGGGATTTTCTGATCCCGAACTACCGGGAAAACCGAATCGGCCCGTTGGATGAGAACAGTTATTGTCTCCAGGAGGGAGATTTTGGGTATCAGGTATTATATATCGGCCGGGAGGGGAGGAGGCCGCTGTCGTTTTATGAATACGGCTACTATTCGATTCCCAGCTGCTATACACCGCTCGATATGGATGCGGTCAATGCGGCGGGAATCAGTGCAGTGCAGAATTTCCCGGCTCTGCAGGTGATGGGGGAAGGAGTGATGATCGGGTTCGTGGACACGGGGATTGATTATAGGAATCCAGTATTCCAGAGGCTGGACGGGACCACCAGAATTGCAGGGATCTGGGATCAGACCCTGCAGCAGGGAAGAACTCCGAAAGGCTTTGATTATGGGAGTGAATACGGGGAAAGCCAGATTAATGAGGCGCTCCGGTCGGAGAATCCGCTTGGGATCGTTCCCAGCGTGGATGAGGAAGGACATGGAACCTTTCTTGCCAGCGTGGCGGCAGGAAGCGCCATGCCGGAACAGCGGTTTATCGGAGCTGCCCCGGAGGCAGAGATTGGGGTGGTGAAGCTGAAGCCTGCGAAAGACTATCTGAAGTCTTTTTATGCGATCCGTGCGGACGCTCCCTGTTATCAGGAAAATGACATCATCCTGGGGCTTGCATATCTGAACCGCCTGGCGGAGAAAAGAGGGATGCCACTGGTGGTCTGTATCGCGATGGGAACCAATATGGGAGGTCACAATGGATCTTCCCTCCTTTCCGCGGTGCTGGATGAATATGCCTATACCACGGACCGGGCGGTGGTCATAGGCACCGGGAACGAGGCGGCGAACCGCCATCATTTCTTTCACCGGTTTTTAGACGATCAGGAGACGGTTCCGGCAGAAATCCGGGTGGGAGCAGGAGTGACAGGTTTTTCAGCAGAGATCTGGGCGAAGCTTCCGGATGTGGTGACTGTTCTGGTAGTCTCACCTTCCGGGGAAAGGACCCGTCCGATCTCCCTGAGACAAGGACAGAAATACGATCTGTTTTTTACGTTTGACGGGACAGACGTATCCATTGAATACCGCCTTTTGCTGGAAAATAATGACTCCCAGCTGATCTTTCTCAGATTTCAGGACCCGGCCGAAGGAATCTGGAGGCTGGAGATCCTGTCGGTACAGCGGGCAGTGGGAGAGGTACATATCTGGCTGCCGGTCCAGGAATTCCTGTCCGGCGAGGTGTTTTTCCTGGAGGCAGACGCCGATACGACCCTGACAGAACCGGGCAGTGCCAGGGCGGCGATGACAGTAGCCTACTATAATGGAAAAGACAATGGAGTTGATATTCATTCTGGGAGAGGGTATACTAGAAGTGAAATCATTAAGCCAGATTACGCTGCGCCCGGAGCAGAGGTGACGGGCGCCGGAGCGGGAGGAGATTTTGTATCCAGGACCAGTTCCAGCGCGGCGGCAGGGATCGCGGCGGGGGCGTCGGCGCTTTTGATGGAATGGCTGAAGACACAGCCGGATATCGATGGCGTCAACTCCATACAGATCCGCAACACGATCGTACTGGGTGCAGGACAGAGGGATTCTATGGAATATCCCAACCGGGAATGGGGATACGGGACGCTGAATGTATATCAGTCCCTGGATCAGCTCCGGCAGCTGTGATCAGGCGCAGGATAAAAGGAGAGGAAAGAAATGGCAGATTTTTTTAAAGACATGGAACAGAAATTTTCGGACGTCATGAGTGATCTGGGAAAAAAGACGAGTGATACGCTGGAGATTCAGAAGATAAAAAGTGAGATCCGCTCTCTGAAGAGGGCCAATGAAAGGGATCTGATCGATATCGGACGCATGGTGTATGAAAAATTCCAGCATGGAGAGATCCGGGACACAGATTATATTACCTTCTGTGAGGCGATCGAAAAGAGAGAAGAGTCCATCGAGAGACAGGAAGAAGAGATCGTAAGGATCCGAGAGGATATGTAGATGACCAGATGGATGCCCGGACTGTTTCTTCTGCTCCTGGGAACAGATGAAGCAATCAAACAATATGTAGAAGACAATATGGATCAGAAAGAAGAAAGGGCGATACCGGGTGGAAAGCTTCTCCTGCGCAAGGTGTATAATCCGGGATTTGCTCTGGGAACACTGCAAAGATATCCGGAAGTGGTGAGAGATGTCTCTGCCGTGGCAGGTATATCGGTGTTTGCCCACTGGATATATATGATGTGGAGGCGGGGACACTGGATCGAGAAGACAGGATCCACCCTGGCCGCCGCCGGCGCCACAGGAAATCTCCTGGACCGGCTGTGGAGGGGGAAGGTAGTGGACTATATCGGCTTTCGCACGAAGTCCCCGTTTTTTTCAAAGTTGACTGCGAATCTGGCCGACCTGTATCTGGCAGCCGGATCTCTTATGCTGGCAGTTCGAAAAATTCTCTGATCTGATGAAAAATGATATCCATCAGCCGGGTTCTAGATTCTACGCTTGCCCAGCCGATGTGAGGAGTGATAAACAGCTTTTTGCTGTCCTTGATGGCAAAGAGCGGATTGTCATGGCTCATCGGCTCCTGGCAGAGGACGTCCAGTCCGGCTGCCTGAATTTCTCCCAGCATCAGTGCATCTGCCAGATCCTGCTCTCTGACGATAGGGCCACGGCCCAGATTCAGAAAGATGCAGGATTTTTTCATTTTCTTAAGGGCGTTCATGTCTATCAGATTTTCTGTATACTGGTTCAGCGGCGCGTGGACAGATATGATGTCTGACCCGGCAAGGAGCGTATCCATATCTACCTGATGATAGCCGGGCTGAGGCGCGCTGCCGGAAGGAGAGGTATAGATCACGTCTGCGCCGAAGGCTTCTGCGATGGAGGCCACTCGTCTGCCGATATTCCCAAGTCCGATGATTCCCCATACTTTTCCCTTTAATTCATAAAAATGTTCCGCGAAGTGGGTAAAGACGGTATCGTTGATGTAACGTCCTTCTTTGACATAATCGTCATAGTAGCGAAGTTTTTCCAGCAGGAAGAACAGCATGGCGAAGGTGTGCTGGGCTACAGATTCGGTGGAGTAGTCGGCTACATTCCGCCATGCGATGCCGCGCCCGTCCAGATATTTCTTGTCCAGGTTGTTCGTTCCGGTGGCAGTGACGCAGACCAGCTTCAGGTTTCTTGCAGAGCCGATGGCGGCTTCGTCTACCCGGATTTTATTGACGATGATCACGTCGGCGTCCTGGACCCGGTCCGGCACCTCTTCCGGAAGAGAAAAGGAATATTTGACGACTTCGCCTAAGGTGTCATAGGCACTCAGATCGATGTCGTCCCCGATGGTTTTTGCGTCCAGAAATACAATTTTCATGGTGAGACCTCCTTTTGATATGTTTGATACTGAATGATGTGGAAACAAAGAATTTTGGATATGAAAAAAGCGGGTGATGGGAATCGAACCCACGTATCCAGCTTGGAAGGCTGGTGTTCTACCATTGAACTACACCCGCATGATAACCTGTTATGAAATTTCCCGTGAACGTGTTATATCATATCATCATTTTTCAGAAAAAGCAAGAGGAAATTTAAGATTTCTTTAAGTTGTGCCAGTAAAGGACTGTGATGTATAATGAACACTACAGACATGGGGCAGGGAAACGGCAGAGAAGTGAAAGGATGAACGTTCAGATGAGTTTACAAGGTCAGAAAAATCCATCCAAGAGAAGACAACAGGTGCAAAGATACTGGCTGATAATCGGGCTTGTGGCCGTACTGGCGGCTGCCGGTATTCTTTCCGGGTTTTATTTTATTGGGAAAAACCGGGATGCAGACTCCAAAGAGATTTCTCTGACCAGGCAGCAGGAGGAGTTGTGGAGAAAGGCCGGAGAAGAGGCGGGAACGGAAGTGGAGACTGCAGACGAACATCTGGAGCGGATCCGGATGGAAGCAACGATGCAGGGATATCCAGAAGGTGTGATCGAGCTTCTTGACAAAAATCCTGCCACGGTGAAATACGTGGAAGATTACGGAGAGAAGCAGGGACAGATCTTTGCAGAAGATATCGGGGATGATTATGTAGACGGCCAGATCCCTCTTTTGATTCAGTGGGATGAAAGATGGGGCTATGCCCCCTATGGGACCAGTGTGGTGGCGGTCAGCGGATGCGGACCTACCTGTATGGCGATGGTGGTCTGCGGACTGACCCATGATCCGACGGTAACGCCGGCTGTGACGGCGGCCTATGGGACGGCGAATCATTATGTAGACGAAGAGAATAATACCTACTGGGCATTCATGTCCGAGGCGGGGGCAAACTGGGGACTGTCCTGTTACAGTGGATTCTTAAGCGAGCAGCAGCTGGCCGCAGAGCTTTTGGCCGGACATCCGGTGATCTGCAGTATGGGACCTGGAGATTTTACTCAGAACGGTCACTTTATCGTTATGACCGGATATGAAAATGGACAGATCAGGATCAATGATCCTTTTAGTGAAGAAAACAGTGCCAGAACCTGGACTTATGCCCAGATCCAGGGACAGACCAGGGCTATGTGGGTGTACTCGCTGGCCGGACAGTAGAGAGCCTGTCAGCGCCGCGCTTTGGAAGACGCAGAGAAGAACCGGGAATATACTGTGGGAGCAGACGCTTCCTCAGTGTATTCCTTTTTATATTTCTGCCGATAAATACGCCCTGAGAGGGATCTTTGCCGTCAAATCCTGTAATGCTGTAGGCGGTATCGACCACATCAAAGCGGACGGAAAGAAGATCAGAATTTACGACGCCCTTTGCACGGCAGATATAGCCGAATTCTCCGCGTATAAGATCCTCCAGGAAGCACAGAAGATCTGTGCCGCCGGAGAAGGCAACGTCTTTTAAGGAGAAGGTTTCCAGATCCGGCGTGGCCTGGTCCTGGGATTCAAGCACATTTCCCTGGAGATCTTTTTCCAGAAGGCCCTTCCACCAGGAGACGTCCTGGTGTGAATAATGTTCCGCCTGAACGGTCGCATCGGGAGCCAGATCCTTCAGCATGTTTACAAATTGGTTTTCTTCTTTTGAAAGAAAGCTGCGTTTGGAGATCACGATGGTACCTGCAGAACGCAGCTGGTCCAGAAAGATATCCGGGTAGTCGTTCATGCAGCGGTGGAAACAGTCCGCATCTACGATAGTGACCGGGCTTAAGAGAGTGATCCGCTCATACTCAATCTGCTGGATATTACGGATAACGTTGCCAAGAACGCCTACACCGGTGGGTTCCACGATCAGATACTCCGGATCCAGGGTGTTTGCGATGGTCAGGATGGAAGAGGCGAAGTCCGACTTTGTGGAGCAGCAGATACAACCTTCTGTCAATTCCCAGATATTCAGGTTTTCCTGTCCTTTCAGGAAGGCGCTGTCCATGTTGGTTTCGCCGTATTCATTTTCCATGACCACAAAATCTCGCTGTATTTTCCGGGACATTTCTTTAATAAACGTAGTTTTTCCTGCACCCAGGAAACCGGAGATGATCAGTATTTTCATCGGAAACCCTCTCTTTACCTGTTATTCCAGATTTACCACTGGTTTGATCAGATCTTTTGGCTTGTCTCTCATCATGAATAATGCTTCTTCCAGATGATCCCAGCCGTCAAAAACATGAGATACCAGAGGATGAACGTCCAGCCTGCCGGCAGATACCAGGGAGCCGAGCTTTTCCATGCGCAGACGTCCGCCAGGCATCAGACCGCCGTTGATCTGCTTGTGTCCCATTCCTACACCCCATTCAGCACGTGGGATATTGACATAGGTTCCGCTTCCAAGATAGTTGACGTTGCCGATCTTGCCGCCGGGCTTCAGGGCTTTAACAGCGGATTCAAAGGTCTCGCAGCCGCCTCCGGCTACGACAACTTTGTCTACGCCTTTTCCGTCAGTCATGGCAAGAACCTGGTCTTCGATGGTTCCGTCTTTATAGCTGATAAAGTCTACGGCTCCATATCCCTTTGCTGCCTCTACACATGCCGGACGTGTGCCGACCGCGATGATCCTGGAGGCACCGCGTAAGCTTGCACCGGCTACAGCCATCAGACCTACGGGGCCGATGCCGATGACCAGCACGGTGTCGCCGAACTGTACGTCGGCCAGCTCTACGCCATGGAATCCGGTGGGAACCATGTCGGAAAGCATACAAGCATCCACAGGAGTAATGTTTTCGGGGAGCAGTGCTAGGTTACCATCGGCGTCGTTGACATGGAAATACTCGGAAAATACGCCGTCTTTAAAGTTGGAGAACTTCCAGCCTGCCAGCATACCGCCGGAATGCATGGAGTATCCTGCCTGGGCTTCCAGAGAATTCCAGTCCGGGGTGATGGCCGGTACCAGTACCCGGTCTCCCGGCTTGAAGTCTTTGGCCAGAGATCCTACTTCCACGACTTCCGCGCAGCACTCATGGCCAAGGATCATGTTGTGGCGCTCTCCGATGGCGCCCTCCCACAGAGTATGGACGTCAGAGGTACAGATGGCGACGGCCAGTGGCTTACAGATCGCATCCAGCGGACCAAAATCCGGTTTTGGCTTCTCGATCCAGCCGGATTCGCCGATTTTTAACATTGCATAACCTTTCATACGCTTCTCTCCTTTCTTTGAAAATGAAAATCAAAATATATAGTTTACTTATTTTATCGCATTAAAATAGTAAATACAACAGAATAAAAATTAACAAATATAATAAATATTTAACAATATAAAAGAAAATTCAGATAATTTATTGCGCGAAGATGTGAAATTTGTTAATGTGAAGATATCAAAAACAGGAGGAAAAGTTTATGATGTTTCGCTATGCAGAAGAAAAAGACGCCGGTCTGGTACTGGAATTTTTAAAGAGACTGTCGGAATATGAGAAAGCGGAAGAGCATCTGGTCTCGACGGCTCCGATGCTGGCAGAAGAATTGAGTAAGGAAAACGGAGCCAGGGCTTTGTTTGTACTGGCAGAAGGTAAGGAGGTGGGGTGCGCCTTATTCTTCCGAAATTTTTCCGGATATCTGGGACGCTCCGGGATCTTCATCGATGCGTTGATCGTACTGGAGGAATATAGAGGAAAAGGTTATGGGAGGGCATTGTTTGAAGAATTAAAAAAAGAGACCGTGCGGATGGGAGGCGCCAGGATGGAGTGGCTGTGCCTGGACTGGAACACGCCATCCATGAAATTTTACCAGAATCACGGAGGGCAGCTGATGGAGAACTTCGTTACTTACCGGCTGCCCCTGGATTGAGAAAACTTTTTTAGGACATCTTTTGGATCATATCTTTTAGCATTTCGCAGCTGGAAGTGAATTTAGCCAGCTCGTCAGAAGTCAGATCCAGTTCTTTCATAGGAACAGCGCCATCTCTGGAAATGACACAGGGAACGCTGGTAAAAAGGCCGCTCTGTCCGTAGGCGCCCTTTGGATCTACCGAGCAGGGTAGGATCCGCTGCTCATCGCCCAAGATGGCCTGGATGATCTCGCAGGCGGACATGCCGATTCCGAATTCTGTACTTCCCTTGTGGAGGGCGATTTCGCACCCGGCAGTGACGGTGTCCTGTTCGATCTGGCTCATCTGCTCCGGCGTCAGCAGCTTGTCCGCCAGGACGCCTCCTGCCCGGGTCTGTGACCAGAGGATAGTCTGGCTGTCGCCATGCTCGCCGATACAGTATCCCTGGATATCGGAAGGCGCAAGATTCAGAGCGGCGGCCACGCGGCTCCTGAGTCTTGCAGAGTCGAGGGCAGTTCCCGTGCCGATTACATCTGCGTCAATCTTCTGATTAACATAATATGCGATCAGGTCGCAGGGGTTAGTCAGTACCACCATCGTCCCGCGGAAATGATTTTTTTGTATCTCAGGAAGGATCTGGTCGATCACTGCGATGGATCCGGAGAGCTCCTGCAGACGGTCTTCGTCGCAGATCTTTCCGCAGGCGGTCAGGACCGCGATGTCGGCATCTGCAAGGTCTTCATAACTTCCGCTGCGGATCCTGGTCTGTGTGCCCAGGTATGGCAGCATATCTGTGAGATCCTGGATCTCACCCCATTCCTTTCTCTTATTATAGTCGATGCCGACAATCTCGTCGGCGATTCCCCGAAGGGCCAGCATCTGGGAGACGTGAGCGCCCAGATGGCCAAGGCCGATCACAACAACTTTTTTGCTCATAGTATTCAGTCCTTTCCTGAAAGATTTCACTGATATCATCATAGCGCATAATGGGGGAAAAGGCTAGAGAGGGATGTGGGAAAAAAGATGAGGGAATTAGCACTCACCTCTTGCCGTGTGGCGGGTGGTTTTGTCCTGTGGCGTCAGAGCCCGTGGAGCCTTATTTTACAAGGCTTTTGCGGGTTCTTACTTTTTGCCTGGGAGTATCAAAAATCGTCATTTTTTGAAAAAATGGTGTAGTAAATGGTGTAGTAAAATGAACGTGGGAGATGTGGAAAGGGATTGAAATAAGAGATAGCGAAAAGTAGAGGAATTTGATAAAATTAAGATAAAAGTGAATTCTGTATTTGAGAGATAAAATTATAACTTCTGATTGGTATAAAAAAATAGCAAAAGAGAAAATTTTGAGTGAAAAAGATATAGAAACGATTTGATTCAGTGCAGCGTAAAATTTGGCTTATAAATTTTACACCGGTGATTAAATGAAAGGCCTAATCCCCCAGCTATACTGGGGAGAATGGAGTAAGCAGGAGCGTGTAGGATATCAATAAAAAGCCTCCTATGCTAAAATGCGAATGGTGTCGCAAGCCAAACTCAAAAATTAGTATAGGAGGCGGTCCCAAATGGACAATAAGAGTTTATCACACGTACGGTGGAAATGCCAATACCATATAGTTTTTATTCCGAAATACAGAAAGAAAGTACTGTATGGAAAGTTGAAAGCAGACGTAAGAGATATAATTTCTACATTATGCAGATATAAAGATGTAGAGATTATAGATGGCGCAGTATGCGAAGATCATATACATTTAAGCGTAGCGATTCCGCCCAAGTATAGTATTTCAAAATTTATGGGGTACTTAAAAGGAAAGAGTACGCTAATGATATATGACAGACATCCAGAATTGCAGAGCAAATGGGATAAGGCGTTCTGGGCCAGAGGATATTACGTTTCAACAATTGGTAATATCACAGAAGATGCAATAAAGAAGTATATAAGAGAGCAGGCAGAAGAATCGAGAAAAGAAGATTCAAGAAGTACCGCTTTATAAGCGGACCAGTAACAATGCTTGCGATACCCGTCCTTTTGGGCGCGCATGTAACTGGCCCTTATGAGGGCCAACCCAAACCACCACTTGAAGTGGTGGTTGTGACTTAGTTAGAAATATGAGGAGGTAGCTATGACTTTTATTGAAGAAAAAGCAGGTGAACTTGTATTAAGTGTAGCTATAGATAAAATTACAGATTATAAAGACAAAAAGCAGTGGGAGAAACTGTTCATTGATACAAGCGAATTTTTATTAAAAAAGGTAGAGTCCGGAGACAGAATAATTGATGAAATTGCAGAATTATTATCCAAAGAAGAAATGAAACAAGTTGCAGCAAAGATGTCTGCGGAGAGTAAATATGCTCTTAAAGACAAACTTTATGAAGAACTAACACGTATAATGCTGAAATATGAAATTCCTGAAAATGAAGCAGAGTATTATATATCCAATTTTATTAATATTATTTTACACGAATTAGAAAAAATTAATCCTAACGCATTTCAGTGTGCTTTTTTAGGTGAATGGAAAAAGGAGGAAGAACAAAATCTTTTAGAAATTAAGAGCCAACTATTAACACTTAGTACAGCAATTACAAATATCCAGGATAGTAAAGTTTCTGTATATTCTATTGACCAAGTTGAAGTGGATTTGTATAGACAAACGGAAAATCCCAGTTTGAATCTTGATTTTTTTGAAATTGATGACGAAGTGTTTAAAGAACAATTTGACGACTGTTTGGACAATGAATGTATATATATTAGCGGACAAAGCAAGGAAGAAACTATTCTTTGTGTACTTAATGAACTTAGAAGAATACGGCCTAAAAATATAACGTTAGTAGTAAAAAGCGTAGAAGATTGGGAAAAATTAAAAGTAGCAAATGAAAAAGATGTAGAATTAGGTGGGAAAATATTAATACCATGGTTTTATGCTGAACAGATTTATGCGATTCCTAATAATATAAATATTTTTGTGTTTGGAGCAGATGAGTATTGTGGCGGTAAAAATCCAATCAAGTTAAGAAAAAGGAAACGTAATACAATTAATCAGAAATTAATAGATGCAGGATTGAACTATGAAGAAGCTCATAAATTAGTTGAAGATACACATGGATTGTATGTTCCTTTAAAGAAAAAAATAATTCGAGGAATTGACAATGTGGTTCCAAATTGGGTAGAGGGAAATAAAAATATAATTATCCCGTTACTTTTATGTGGAAAATGGAGTGAAAGTGATGGAGATAAGATGATAATAGAAGAACTATGTGGTATTACTTATGACCAAGTAATGGATGAAATTATGCCATATATGAAAGGCGAAAATCCTTTGTTTCTCAGATTTAAAGTACATGGTAATACATTTGTTCATTTGGCAAGTACAGAAAACGCATGGGATTACTTAGATGAATTTGTTAGTGTTGAAACTAATCTATGGGATAAATATGTTGATATTATTCGTGCAATAATAACCGAAGAAAATCCAGTTTTTTCCTTTCCTGTTGAACAACAAGGCTATGCAAATATTTTACCTGGCGGAAAACCATTATGGTCTTTAGTGCTAAAAGAAGGATTGCTTCGTAGCTTGATTATGAAAGCATATTATAAAAACGATTTTGAAAGTCAGTTGGCGGTTGATCAAATTATTGAAGCGGTTTTAAATGATATTTCCTCAATCAAACAGTGGTTATCAATTGCAGAATTATTTACTATATTATGTGAGGCTTCGCCGAAAGCAGTTACTAAAAGGTTAGATAGAGAGTGGCAAGAAGATACAGGACTAAAGGATGTGTTTTTAAAGGCAGAGGATAGAGGACCATTTTCAAGAAATGACTATACATATTTTATTTGGGGAATAGAACAATTTTTATGCCAAAAGGAATATTCAGCGTGGGCAATTAGGTGGTTATTCAAAATGAATAGCTTTCGTGAGAAATACCCAATCAGTAACAGCCCATTGGAGACATTAAAAACAGTATTTTGTCCCTGGTATAATATTACAGTTCTTCCTCAAAAAGAAAAAATAGAATTAATAAAAGAGGCTTATGATAAAGGATATGATGTTTGGGAGCTATTATATTCAGAATTGCCAGGTCAGAATAATTCTATAATTGATGCAACAAGTAAACCTAAATATAGAATAATTGATGAGCCGGTTCAAGTAACAAATAAAGATGTCACATTTGCTTATAACGAATATTTAAAGTTATGTCTTAATCATATGGATTATGATATTTTAAAATGGCAAAAGATTATTGAAATATCAAATCATTTTAATGATGAAATTTTAGAACGTGTTTCTGATAAATTGTTGTATGAAATTCAGTCAATGACTGATATGGAAATTACATGTATTAAAGAAAAATTTCGGAAAGAAATATATAGAAACAGATATTATTGCAGTTCAGAATGGGCAATGAAGGAGCCCTTAATTGGAAAATTAGAATATATAATGAACGAACTTCATGTGCAGAATGAAATATATGATTATAGATATTTATTTATAGGAACATACGAATTCCCATTACTGCATCCTTGTCCATATTCTGATGATGAAAAAAGGGAGGTTAATGAGAAGTTAATAAATGATGAAATATTGGAAGGTATTAGAAGATTTAAAGAACGAAATCTTGATATCGTATCTTTGGTTAATATTTGCTCAGAGTTAGAGTACACAACTTTAGGGATATATTTATTTAAAGTATATACGAATAATCAATTTGATATAGAGTTGTTTACTAATATTGTAACGCAAAAGAGTAATAAAAGAATTATAGTAGATTATGTTCGATGTGCTTATGCAAAGAATCTTAATAATCTCCGAATTGCAATAAATGTTGCGGAAAAAATAGGGGCGTCTGAGGATGTAGTCATAGATTTACTACTCCTTGAAGTTGTAGATTTGAAAAATAAACCGCTTATTGCTGATGAAGAAGAAAAAGTCAAAGAGCAATACTGGAAAAGATTTCGAATAGGAGGATTTGTAAAAAGTAGTGAAACCGTCCATTATATAATTGATCAATTAATGATATATTCTAATTTTATATGTATTCTGGAAATTCTTGATGAATGTAAAGAATTTTATAGTAGCGAAGAAATATTAATAATTTTAGAAAAGATGAAAGACCATGAAATTGGTGTTCCTACACAGTTATCGTCTTATCATTTAAAAAATTTATTGTCTATACTACAAACAAGTTTTTTAAATACTAAGTATTGTGAAAGAGTAGCGTTATTAGAACTCCCATTTCGAGGATTGCTCGATATTTCAGATATGAAATGCTTTTTAAATTGTTTAGAGAATTCTCCAAGATTACTGCTCGATATTGTTGCTATTATCTTTAGGGACGATGATGGGAATACAGTTGGAGAAAATAACTTTGACCAAACACAGATTAGTAATGTTTTTTCGCTGTATTATAATTTGAAATTTTGTCCAGCTAGACAAGGAGCGTTTGTTGACAGGGAGAAATTAATGTGCTGGATACAAGATCTTCAAGAGGGTTTGGATAGAAATAATCAGAATAGATTATTTGGAATGATTCTTGGAAAAATGTTATCAGCATCTCCAGTGGGGCAAGATGGTTACTATCCTGCTGAATCAATACGAGAGGCTATAGAAATGTTTGGAGATCAACATTTAGAAAATGAGTATGTGGCATCTATTTGTAATTCCAGAGGAGTTTATAGCCCTACGGGTGGAGATGAAGAACGCGCAATGGCAAAACGATATAAAGAGAATGCGGAGGCTATAAGAACAAAATCACCAAAGACAGCAAAAATTTTTGATCAGCTATGTGAGTGCTATTTATATGAGGCAGATTCAGAAAGAGAGAGCGAAGAATATGTTGGAATATAAAATGGCACCTTGTGATTTAGAAGATGCAAAAGAGATAGGTCATGGTGGAAACGGAAAGGTTGTATTAGTGCCAGATTCTCACTCTCCAGAAAAGGTTATTAAGTATTTTTGTGTTGATCCTAAATTAAATAAAGAATTAAAAGAGAGAAGATATAAACGATTTTGTAGAGAAATAAAGGTTCAGGAATGCCTTGGAAAATCTATAAAAGGAATTCTTCCGATATATGCTTATTGTTGTCCAGAAGAATCTGTGGAAAAAATGCCGGCATGGTTCATGATGCCGAGAGCGAATAAATTCAATGTAACTATACACAAAAGTATTGTCCAAAAGCTTGAAGATATGCTTGAATTAGGCCGTATAATAAATGAGATTCATGCTTGTCATATGGCACATAGAGATATTAAACCAGAAAATATACTTATAATGAATAACCAAATTTATTTATCTGATTATGGTATGGTATGGATTGATGGAGAGGAGTCGCTGACTCATGCGGAAGAACGTCTAGGTCCAATTAAAATTATGCCACCTGAATTGGATGTGCAAGAAGATGTTAGAAAGTGTGATTATACAAAATCAGATGTTTATCTTTTTGCTAAAGTTTTATGGATGTACTTGAAACGGGATAAATATGGCTTTAGGGGCCCATATGATAGAAGTTCGCATCAAATATATTTATTAAATGATGATTTTAAAGTTGTTACGTTGGAACCCTTACATATGTTGCTTCAAGAGGCGACCAAAGATAATTGGGAAAATAGACCTGATATTCTTACTTGTATGGATTATATACACGAGCAGATTATGATTTTGAAAGAAACAGTTTCTACGGATTTGCTTGAAAGGTATCAATTAAATGAGAAAATCTGTCATTTTGAAGCAAGTGTATCCCCAAGTTATAAAGTTTATGATGAGGATGAAAAGATAATACTGTTTTTAAAAGAAATAATTCCTAGTGTTAAAATTGATTTTGATGATGGGATACTGACACAGAGTATTAGACCAATAAAAATAAGAAAAATAGCCCCCAATCTTTATATTTTATCTCATTTGAAAATGGGTGATAAAATTGCCAGGATAGTACTACATATCAGTCAAATTAAGAAATATGTGGACAAGGTAATAATTATATCAGGTACACGGTAAATCACTAGTACCGTGCTAGTTTTATCTATCCATGAGATAATAAC
>USDK01000009.1 GCA_900553355.1 uncultured Lachnospiraceae bacterium | reverse complement strand
GTTAGGCACGCCGCCAGCGTTCATCCTGAGCCAGGATCAAACTCTCGTTAAAAGTTCTCTCTCGGTCAGGAAAAACTGCTCGCTTTTCCTATCCCGTTACTTACTGTTTTTGGGTTGACATCTCTCGATGTCCCATTCTGAATTATTCTTCTCAAAAGAATCTTCAGGGTCGTTGTCTATTATTCAGTTATCAAAGTTCTTTGTTTCTGCTGTTTTCGACAGCCATATTAGATTATCACATCTTCAAGCTCTTGTCAACAGCTTTTTTTATTTTTTCCGCTGCCCTTTTCTCAGCCTGCGCTCCCACGCCGCTCATCTGCGACAGCTGTGTTAGAATATCACGTCAGAATTTAAATGTCAACCCTTCTTTTTCATTTTTTTCCATCTTTTTTCCTTTTCCTACTTATCCACATCTTTTCCACATGCTTTCCACAGCACTTTTCCACATTTTGGGGATAAAATTCCACTGGGGACGGGGGATTCCCGGGAATCCCCCGTCCCCAGTGGAATTATAGCATATTAATCACTTGATTTACTGAGCGAACTCCTACTACCGAAATTCCCAGCTTATCCAATGGTTCTCCCAGCGACTTCAAAGACACTTCCGGGATAATACAGGTCTTGAACCCCAGCTTCCTTGCTTCTGCTACTCTTTGCTCCGGCATGGATACTGCTCGTACTTCACCGCTTAAACCTACTTCCCCGAAAACAATCGTGTCTTCCGGGACCGCCCGGTTTTTATAACTGGAAGCAATTGCCAATACGATCCCAAGATCTGCCGCCGGCTCATTCATCCTGATTCCTCCGGCAATATTTACATAGGCGTCATAATTGGACAACGGAAGCCCGGAACGTTTTTCCAGAACCGCCATCAGGAGATTCACACGGTTATAATCCAGACCCGCAGCAGTCCTTCTGGGCATTCCAAAATTACTGCGGCATACCAGTGCCTGGATTTCCATTAATATAGGACGTGTTCCCTCCAGTGCACAGGCCACGACGGAACCAGACGCATTTTGCGGTCTGCCGCTGAGCATGAATTCTGACGGGTTTTCCACCTCTGTCAGCCCTTCCCGCCGCATTTCAAACACACCAATCTCATTCGTCGAACCAAACCGGTTCTTGACTCCCCGGAGGATCCGATAAGAAGCGTGCCGGTCACCTTCAAAATAAAGGACGGTATCCACCATATGTTCCAGTACTCTCGGACCTGCTACCGTTCCTTCCTTAGTAACATGACCCACAATAAAAACAGCAATGTTCATCCCTTTTGCCAGCTGCATCAGAACATTTGTAGATTCTCTCACCTGAGATACGCTGCCCGGTGCTGAAGTCACTTCTTCATTATACATCGTCTGGATCGAATCAATAACCACGATATCCGGCTTCTCTTTCTCAATCGTCTGTCGGATCAGATCCAGGTTCGTCTCACACAGAAGGTAGAGGTGATCCGAAAACTTTCCCATCCGGTCTGCTCTAAGCTTAATCTGCTTCAATGACTCCTCACCGGAAATATACAACACCTTTTTCTCCATATCCGAAAGCTTCTGGCATACCTGCAAAAGAAGGGTAGATTTACCAATCCCCGGATCTCCTCCTACCAGGACCAGGGATCCCTGAACAATCCCACCCCCAAGCACACGGTCAAGTTCGCCGATCCCTGTTCTGATCCGCTCGTCTTCATCTGCCGTAACGCTGGACAGAGTCACCGGGGCGGAAGCTCCATTTCTTCCAGCTTCCGTCTTTTGGGATGTCGTTCCTTTTGTCACAGTAACTCTTTCTTCTACAAACGTATTCCATTCTTTACAGGCAGGGCACTGTCCCAGCCATTTACTCTCTTCGTGCCCGCAGTTCTGACAAAAAAATACAGTCTTCTTTCCCTTAGCCATCTTATGCCTCCCAGATTCGTCGTGGTCTTATCATACACAAAATAAGTTTACAATGCAACAGGGCAGCCACTTAGGACTGCCCTGTATATTTCCATAGCCTGCTTTTCCGGCTTCAGACTTACAGCTTCACAATCTTTACAGAAACTTTCTCGCCTTCTCCCAGCTCTACACTGACACTCAGCTTACCGCTTAAATTGGTCTTCATCTCTCCGATGCTTTCCCCATTCATGTACACCTCATACTGCGTGTCTGCCTCCATCTCCAGTGTAAACTGAGCATCCTTCGGTCCTGACACCTCGAAACTTACCTCTTCTTCGGATGCGTGGAAATTCTCAACCGCCGTTCCCGGCACCGACTCATATACAAACATTCCGTTACGTTCCAGTTTCGTAATCTCCGCAAAAGTCTTTACCTTGTAAATGTCCCCTTGATGCTCGAAGCCATCCAGCTTTGTCTTACTCTCCAGCGTATAATCTCCAAAGCTTAATGTTCCATCTGCTTCAGCTCTCAAAAGTTCTTTCACTGCTGCCATTATAATATCCTCCTACGCTTCTTCATTTGTACCCCTATTATATCTTAAATCGGGGTTATTTTGTAGCCTTTGGCATAAATTTTATTTCTTTTTTAGACATACCTGCCACCACCTCTGAGCCTTCCTTGATTTCTCCTGCAAGCACTGCCTCTGCCAGCTTATCCTCCAGCTGATTCTGCACTGCCCGCCGCAAAGGTCTGGCCCCATACTTCTGATCCGTGCCGGTTTCCACTATGTGTTTCTTGACAGAATCCCGGATTGTCAGCTGGATATTCAACTGTTCTTTTGCACGCCTGATCAGATCCTGACACATCATGCCGACAATTTTCTTCATCTCATCCTGGGTCAGCGGATGGAATACAAGTATTTCATCGATACGATTTAGGAATTCCGGCCTGAAGATCAGCTTCACTTCATTCATAACATTGCTCTTCATCCGTTTATAATCGCCTGCCGTATCCTCTTTTACATTAAATCCCAGCTTCTTGGGGTCTAT
This sequence comes from uncultured Lachnospiraceae bacterium, assembly GCA_900553355.1. Taxonomy (GTDB): domain Bacteria; phylum Bacillota; class Clostridia; order Lachnospirales; family Lachnospiraceae; genus Merdimonas. The sequence goes on along the minus strand of USDK01000009.1, from coordinate 55,900 downwards.
AATGGACTGTGCTCCGGCATTGGAAGTCATAATGATCACTGTATTACAGAAATCCACTTTTCTGCCCTGAGAATCTGTTATATGCCCGTCATCCAGCACCTGCAGAAGTATGTTAAATACATCCGGATGGGCTTTTTCAATCTCGTCAAACAGGATCACGGAATAGGGATGCCTGCGCACCTGCTCACTGAGCTGACCGCCCTCTTCATGTCCCACATATCCCGGAGGAGATCCGATCATTTTAGACACACTGTGCTTTTCCATATACTCCGACATATCCACACGAATCATCGAATCCTCTGTTCCAAATAAAGCTTCCGCCAGAGCCTTAGAAAGCTCTGTCTTTCCTACACCTGTCGGCCCCAGGAACAAAAACGAGCCGATCGGGCGCTTCGGATCCTTAAGTCCTACTCTTCCTCTCTTGATGGAACGGGCCACCGCCGTAACAGCTTCATCCTGTCCCACTACCCGTTTATGCAGTGTCTTTTCCAGACGATTTAACCGTGCGCTCTCAGATTCCGCCAGCTTCTTCACCGGGATCTTCGTCCATTGAGATACTACTTCTGCAATATCTTCTTCAGTAACGATCAATTTCTTACCGGCATTCTTCTGCTGAAAACGCTTTTTCTGCTGTGCCAGCTTCTTTATAGCCTCTTCTCGTTCCTTCCGAACCAAAGACGCCTCAGCCACATCTCCCCGCACCAGCGCATCTTCCAGATCCATTGCAAGATTCTGGGACGTCTTTTCCAGCTCAAAAATCTTTTCCGGAACACGGAAACCTTTCAGGCTGACTTTCGAACATGCCTCATCCAGCACATCAATGGCCTTATCCGGAAGGAAGCGGTCGCTGATGTACCGGGCTGACATTTTTACCGCTGCCTGCAACGCCTCCTCCTCGATTTTCACATGATGATGGGCCTCATATCTGGAGCAGAGTCCCTCCAGGATCTTCAGGCACTGTTCTTCCGTGGGCTCTTCTACTGTAATTGGCTGGAAACGCCTCTCCAGCGCCGCATCTTTTTCGATATATTTCCGGTACTCTCCGATAGTCGTTGCGCCGATCAGCTGCAGTTCTCCTCTGGCCAGGGACGGCTTCAGAATATTGGAGGCATCCATGGCACCTTCTGCACCTCCTGCTCCGATGATCGTATGCACCTCATCCAGGAACAATATCACATTTCCTGCCGCCTTCACCTCCTGGATCAGCTTCTTCATCCTCTCCTCAAACTCTCCTCTGTACTTAGAGCCGGCAATCATCGCCGCCAGATCCATGGTCAGAATTCTCTTGTCTTTCATGCCATCCGGGACAACTCCTGCCGCGATCTGGGATGCCAGGCCTTCAATCACCGCCGTCTTCCCCACGCCAGGCTCTCCTACCAGGCAGGGATTATTCTTCGTCCTGCGGCTTAAAACCTGCATCAGTCTGCCAATCTCTTCTTCTCTCCCGATCACAGGATCCAGCTTTCCTTCTGCCGCCTGAGCCGTCAGATCCGTGCCAAACTGCTCCAGCACGCCTTCTCTTCCCCGTCCGGCCTCTGAAGCCAGCTCTTCCTGATATTCTTTTGGATCCACTCCCAGGACATCCAGAATCTCCTGATATACCTTCTGCAGATTGATATTCAGAGTCAGAAGAATCCTGCATGCGACACAGTCCACATCTCTTAACAGCGCCAGCAGCATATGCTCCGTCCCAATCTCTTCCGAGCGGAAGCGCTGCGCTTCTGCTTTACTGTCTTCTAAAATATATGCAAGCCTTGGACTGACCTCCGGGCGGTGAGCTACAGCCACATCTCCTACCGGAGACACCAGTTCTTCCATCACTTTTAAGATCCGCTCTTCCTCCACCCCGTTTGCATCCAGGATCTGGCCTGCAACACCGGTATAAACCTGTCTTAACCCGATCAGAAGGTGCTCTGTTCCGATATAAGGATGATTCATCTCCTTAGCCGTCTTTTCGGCAATCCTTAATACTTCATTCGCCTGTCGTGTATAATTCATGTTGTCTGCTATTCCTTTCCATACTCATCAAAAATATCATCTACCAGGGCATGTACCTCTTCTCTTGTAATATTCTTACAGCAGCCCTTCGCCAGCAGAATCCTCAGATTTTCCCTCATCTTAATCAGTGATTCCGCCTTGTCGATATCAAGCGCGATTACCGCTCCTTTCCTGCGGTCCAGACGGATAAATCCCTCCTGCTTCAACACAGTATATGCCTTATTGACTGTATGCATATTAATACCTACGGTATCGGCAAGCTGGCGCACAGATGGAAGTGTATCGCCTTCCTTGATCAGATCCATGGCAATTCCCATGATAATCTGATTCTGCAGCTGCACGTAAAGCGCTTCTTCACTATTAAAATCAATCTCTATCATCATATGCCTCACCCGCTTTTGTATCTCTCTTTCTCTTTTGTTATATCCGTAGTATAACACAACCAAAAGGAGCTTACAACCGAAATTGTAAGCCCCTTTTCGCAACTTGAAGGAATTAAGTTTGGAAATGTCTTAATTTGTCTTTTAGCAAAGTGTCTTGATGTCTGTATATTCATAGCAGTCAAAGCTGTCTGCTACGTTCTTGCAGGTCAGTTTTCCGTCATAGGTATTGATTGCAGAATAGATCACCTCATTATCCTTGCATGCCTGCTCCAGTCCCTTGTTGGCAATCTGAAGACCATAGCTTACTGTTGCGTTGGTCAGCGCGATCGTAGAAGTTCTTGGAACTGCTCCCGGCATATTTCCTACACAATAGTGAACAACGCCATCTTCAACAAAGATCGGATCATCATGATATGTAACCTTTGTTGTCTCGCCGCATCCGCCCTGGTCAACTGCTACGTCTACGAATACTGCACCTGGTTTCATTTCTTTTAAGTATTTTTTCTTAAAGATCTTCGGAGCTGCCTTTCCTGGAATCAGAACAGAACCAATTACCAGGTCAGCTTCTTTTACAGATTTCTCAATATTAGCATCGTTTGAAACAAGAGTCTGAACGCGTGCTCCAAACAGATCGTCCAGATAAGCAAGTCTTGGAAGGCTGATGTCCAGGATCGTTACGTTTGCTCCCATTCCTACTGCAATCTTGCAGGCGTTCGTACCAACGTTTCCGCCTCCAAGGATTACGATATTTGCCTTCGGAGTTCCCGGAACACCTGCCAGAAGTACGCCTTCTCCTCCGAATCTCTTTTCAAGGTATTTCGCACCTTCCTGAATACTTAAACGTCCTGCGATCTGGCTCATTGGTGCCAGCAGAGGAAGTCCGCCCTGCTTTGGATCAAACAATGTCTCATAAGCCACGCCCTTTACTTTTCCGTTCAGAAGAGCGTCTGTCTGCGGCTTATCTGCTGCCAGATGAAGATAAGTATAGAGGATCAGTCCTTCATGGAATAACGGATACTCTTCCGGAAGGGGTTCCTTTACCTTGATCATCATCTCAACAGTATCCCATACTTCTTTTGCGGTATCGATCATCTTAGCTCCTGCAGCTTCATACTCTGCATCTGTAAATCCAGAGCCAAGTCCCGCACCTTTTTCGATATAAACCTCATGACCTGCACCCACGTAAATTTTAACATTATCCGGTGTCATGCCAACACGGAATTCATTGTTTTTGATTTCTTTTACACATCCTACTTTCAATGTCTTTCCCTCCTGATTCTCTTAAAAATGATTCCTACGCCGGATTGATCCGATGTCCGGTTCTCTGAACAATATTTTTCATTACAGTCTCTTTTCTGAAGAATATTATTCATTTGTTTCTAAACTTATACTAACACAGGGATGTATAATATTCAATAAAAGTTATTTTTTTCACAAAACTTTTATTTTGTTTTTAATTTGCTAATTGTTTTTACAATTCTGTTGCATAATTATAAATTTCGTGCTTAAATTTATATATAAGAAACAATAGCAGGGGAGGCCGGAATTTTGAAAGAACTAAGGGAAACCATACATAATGCAACTCTTACAAAAACACAGAAAATGATTGCGAAATATATTCTGGACAACTCTGCAGACGCTTGTTTTATGACGTCTACAGAGATTGCACTGAAGCTCGGCGTCAGCGAATCCTCTGTCATCCGGTTCAGCAGATCTCTTGGCTACAGTGGTTTTGTAGATTTTCAGAAAGCCCTTCGGAAAGATTATCAGGATAAGGTCTTAAGTATTTCCAGCAGCATAACAGTGCCTTCACAACGTATTGCGAAACGGGCAAAGCTCAATGACAATGCTGAATATCTGAAACGTCACCTGAAGAATTCCGCCAAAAACCTGGAGTCCATCTTTGTCAACAATACCGTTCAGACTTTTGAAGAGGCGGCAGATACCATTATTTCCGCCAAACACAAATATATCGTCTGCTCCCGGGGCAATTCCTGCCTGGGTGATTACTTTTTATTATACTTAAAGCATATGGTCCCTAACGTAGAGATGACCAACGCATCTCCCATCAGTCCGATCGATCATATCTGTAATATTTCAAAAGATGACTGCCTGATCATTTTTAGTTTTCCACGCTATTCTTCCATAGACAAGCTGGCTGCCAAGATGGGAAAGGAAGCCGGCGCAAAGATTGTTGTCATTACAGACAAGCCCAGCGCTCTTCTGTCCGAGTATGCGACTGTCCTTCTGACGGCCCCTGTAAACAGCAATAACTTTTTTAACTCCATGGTCGCGCCACAGTTTGTGACAGAAGCACTTCTTGAAACCATCAGTCACAAGGTACGCGGTGTCGAAAAACGTTTGAAAAAAATCGACCGCTATATCGAAGAGCTCGGCACTTACTAATTCATATTTCTAACATTTTGACTGTTTTTTCTAACATGTAAAACTGTCTTCCCATAATCTTTTCTTCTATAATCTACTTTAAAAATTAAGCACAGGAGGAAAAGATCTATGGGAATTATTTTTCATGAGGAAACCAAGACATTTCATCTATTCAACCATCATATCAGTTATATCATGACCGTCCTTCCGAATCATCAGATCGGCCAGCTGTATTTCGGCAGGAAGATTCATGACAGAGCTGATTTTTCTTATCTTCTGGAAACAGCTCCACGTCCGATGACCTCTTATCTGTTTGAAAATGACCGCAGATTTTCTCTGGAACATATCCGTCAGGAATATGGCGTCTATGGTTCTACAGATTATCGTTGCCCTGCGGTGACCGTCCTGCAGGAAAACGGCAGCCGCGTCTGTGATTTTCAATACGAAAGCCATACGATCTCTTCAGGAAAGCCCGAGCTTCCCGGCCTTCCTGCTACTTATACGGAAAATGATAATGAAGCGCAGACCCTGACAATCATATTAAAGGATCCTGTCACCTCTGTCCGTCTTCATCTCCTGTATACTATTTTTACCGGCACAGACGCCATTGCAAGAAGCGCCGCGTTCTTTAACGACGGTTCTTCCCCGGTTCACCTCCAGCGGGCTATGAGCCTTTGTCTGGATCTGCCTGACTATGACTACGACATGATGCATTTTTCCGGCGCCTGGGCCAGGGAACGTTACACCAAGGTACGCCGCCTGGAAATGGGAATCCAGTCTGTCGGGAGCACCAGGGGACACTCTTCCCATGAGCACAATCCTTTCATTATTCTGAAGCGCAGGCAGACAGATGAATTTCAGGGCGAGGCCATTGGATTCAGCCTGGTCTACAGTGGAAATTTCCTTGCCGAAGTAGAAGTGGATACGCACGACACGACGAGAGTCCTCTTAGGAATCCACCCGGAATGGTTCGACTGGAAGCTGGATCCAGGCACGCAGTTCCAGACTCCTGAAGCCGTGATGGTCTATACCGACAGTGGTCTGAACTCCTTAAGCCAGACTTATCACCATCTCTATCAGAAACGGCTGGCCAGAGGATACTGGCGGGACAAAGCCCGTCCGATTCTGATCAACAACTGGGAGGCAACTTATTTTAATTTTACAGAAGAACGCCTGGTAGAAATTGCTTCGAAAGCGAAAGAATGCGGTGTGGAGTTATTCGTCCTGGATGACGGATGGTTCGGCGCAAGGAGAGGTGAACATGCAGGGCTCGGGGACTGGGTAGCGGCTCCTTCTCTTCTGCCCCGTGGGATTAAAGGAATTGCTGAAAAGATCGAAGCTCTCGGCATGAAATTCGGGCTCTGGTTTGAGCCTGAGATGGTCAATAAGGATTCTAACCTTTACCGCGCACATCCAGACTGGATCCTGAAGACTCCCGGGCGTACGGCTTCTCACGGACGCTACCAGTATGTCCTTGATTTTTCCCGTCCGGAAGTTGTGGACTGCATCTATCAAATGATGGCAAAAATCCTATCCGAAGCGAAAGTATCTTACATCAAGTGGGATATGAACCGCAGTATTACGGAATGCTACTCCTTGGCTCTTCCTGCCGACCGCCAGGGAGAAGTTTTCCACCGCTATATTCTCGGAGTTTATGATTTATACGAACGGCTGACCAGCCAATTCCCGAAAGTATTATTTGAGTCCTGTGCCAGCGGCGGAGCCCGTTTTGACCCTGGAATGCTCTACTATGCGCCACAGGCCTGGACCAGTGACGATACGGATGCCGTAGAACGCCTGAAGATCCAGTATGGTTCCTCCTATTGTTACCCGATCAGCAGCATGGGCAGCCATGTATCTGTATGCCCTAACCACCAGCTGAACCGGAATACTCCTCTTTATACCAGGGCCAACGTGGCATATTTCGGAACCTTTGGTTATGAACTCGACCTAAATAAACTGACAGAAGAAGAACAGGAGGAGGTAAAAGATCAGATCCGTTTCATGAAGCAATACCGGGAACTGTTCCAGTTCGGGACTTTCTACCGTCTCAGGGATCCATTCCAGCACAATGTGGCCGCCTGGATGGTGGTAAGCGAAGACAAAAAGGAAGCCATCGTCGGCTGGTACCGTGTCCTGAATGTCGTAAACGAAGCATTTCACCGGCTTGCTTTAAAAGGACTGGACCCGGATCTTTGTTACAGCAGTTCCGCCGACGGCCGGTCTTACTATGGTGATGAGCTGATGAACGCCGGTCTGATTACTTCGGATGCTTCTGCCGGTGAAGTAACTCCTGAGGAAACCCCAAGCTGTGATTTTGATTCCAGACTGTATATCTTAAAAGCAGAATAACAAGACAAATCTTATATTTATTTAAAAAGAAAACAGGCGGTACAGAAAGGCTCTCCGGTTACGGAGCTGTCATTTCTTATCGCCTGTTTTGCGTTCTTTCTCATACCACTTTATAAAATCGCCGAAAATATTTTTTTCTGCCTCTGCTCTGGCTTCTGCCGCATCTTTGATCTGATCATATCCTCCCAGATAATAGCATTTCTGCCTGAACATAATCTGTGCAATCCATTTTTTACGTTTTTTACTATAGTATACGCCTTTTACACCGCTGGTATTGGTCTTATACATCACTTCCGGCCGGAGCATCTCCAGACAGGTGCCATCTGTGTAATGCAGATTCTCCCCTGGATTTCTCAGACACCCACAGCTTTTTGTCCAGCCATTCTGCAGATTACTTTGACGGACATTAACTTCTCTCCCACAATCACATCTGCAATGCCATAGATGAAATCCTTTTTCCTTTCCGGCATAGGACACGACAGTAAGCATACCAAACTTCTTCCCGGTCCAGTCTTTCAGGGGACGCTTCTTGCCGCAGCCACAGCTTCTGGTATTTCCCGTGATCAATCTTCTTTTTGTCGTTTCAATAGTATTCCCACAGTCACATTTGCAGAGCCACAGCAGATTCCCATCCTTCGCTTTGTTCCCTGATCTGCCGAGAACGGTCAATTTTCCAAACCGCAGTCCGGTAAGATCCTTTCGTTTTTTATCAACTTCATCCGGCGACAGTTCACATCCGCAGCTGTAAATGACTCCTGGCTTTAACCGGCGGCTCTCCACAAGGATCTCATTCCCACAGTCGCACCTGCAGCGCCAGACAACAGCATTCCGTACGCGCTGTTCCGTCGGCTCAAGGACTGTCAGCTTTCCGATACGCAGACCAGTCAGATCCTTATATCTCATCCCTGCCTCCTCCTTAAAAAAAAGGAAATGTTTTTATCCCAGATTCCCGGTCAATTCCTGACATATTTCCTGATCCGGAACCAGACTGCAAATATCAGTTTTCGGGCCGGGAACAGTGCCATCCAGATCTGTGACATAACTTTCCACTTCCAGCCGCTGCACTTAATAACCTTTCCATTTCGAACCAGACTGACCACCTTGGCTCTGATACGTGAGAAAGAGAACTCACCGTCCCGGAAGCAGTTGCCGTCCCCGGTCGTCACCACTCCACTGTTTGTTTTCTTTGTTATCCTGTGCAGGAGATAATTGCCCAGCTGAGTCTGCAACAGAATGATATCTCCTCTGCGGAGCAGATCCGGCTGGCAGGCCTCTACGACTACCTGATCTCTCCCGTGACAGAGAAGCGGCCACATACTCATTCCGGTCACAGTAAAAGCTGCCTGCCGACCTTCGGCAAGCAGCACTTCTATCGCGGGAAATAACACATTTGCAGAAATTCCGCATTTTTCCATCTTCATGTTATAATTCCTCGACTTTTATAAAATTGTCATCAATTCCTGTTTTAAAACACTGACCGAATCAGCATTTGGAAGACATTGAAGCGAAATCAATGCCGTATCCTCCAGACATTTAACTGCAAGATCTACCGCCAGCTCAGAATATTCTTTATGCCATTTCGGTGCAATAATACGCGGCAGCATTTCCCCCAGTACCCCCAGTGGTGCTATCTTTTCCGCTGTATTTATTGATCCTCTGTGTAAAAAGACAATGGCATTCAACGCAACCTTTCGGTTAACACACTCTCCTGACGAACCACTCCATGGGGTTCCGTATGCATACCACTGCCCTCTTTCTTTTTTCAGAAGAACCCTGTCGCCATTAATAATCAGCGCATTTTCATACTCTCTCCAGAGGCGTGCATGGGTGGTCTTTCCGGTTCCAGAAGCAGCTGTCAAGACAATTCCTTTTCCCTGCCATTCTATAAGGACACCGTGAATCATAACCGCACCTTTACGCGGCATGGCCCACGCAAAGAGATTACCGGCTTTATAAAACCAATCATCAATGCTCCTGTCACGATACGACGTATATAGCTTCCAGTTTTCAAGCTTTAAATCAGACTCCAAATACAAGCGCTGTGAATTTGTGCCATAATCTAAAATAACTTTGTCCGAGGTAAGAAAAAACTGCTGTTCTATATCTTTCTCCATATCCGGCTCTTTTGATTGAATCGTTAAGACAAAATCTGCATCTGTAGTTTTATCTGATATAGAAAATGCATCTAATACATTGGGGCAAAAAACAGGCATCGCCCCTCTTTCTTTTCGTATGGATAATTGATATCCGGCAATCTGAAAAGAAACCGGTAAAAACATTCCCAGACTATACATGGATTAGCTTCTTACCTGATCGATATATTGACTTTCACTTAAAGAAGTCCCCTCATTTCCACCACTGGAATTCATAATTGTTGTAATATCCTGCTCAGTTAGAAAGTGAGTCCTTCCATTTGCCTCACCATATGTTGCCCTCAAATAATCTTTTAGCTGGTTTTTAGTATTATTATTACAACCATTACCCGATATAACACAGTCTGCAAGATCCGCATACTTGGCATTTCCACACCCGTCCTCATCTGTCGGGTCTACTAGGCAGTATAAACTAGGCTTAGCCCAACACTCAGCCGCAACGTTTTCAAACAGTTCTGTTTTCACAAAATTCATTTTTGGGCTTTCATAAGTTTCTGTTTTCATAATTCAATTCCTCCATTATTTATCTAATAATTTGTTATATACTTCCGCTAATTCACAAAAATACCCAGGGATTCCATTGATATCTCCCGTCTCACAATATCGGCTGGCTATACAGACACCACAAAACTGTTTCACATTACATTCCAAGCATTTCTGTGGCAAATCCGGCTTAGGCATAACACTTTCAAGCCTTCGCCATGCCTGCATAAACCCTTCCTCAAATGGCTCTGTATAGCAGTTTCCAAATAAGGTACACGGCAGCATACGTCCGTCCCATGTGATCGTATAATCCTGATATCCTGCATGGCATCCATACGGCAGTTTCTCCTGAATCTGTTTTTCGGATTCATTAGTCTTCTTCTCTGATTTTTCCTGATCCAGCCGTAATTCTGTAAGCTTTTCCGGATTCTGGATATAATCTTCCATCATATTTCGGTATCGATTGCAGTAAAATTCGGCATTTTGTTTCGGAGAAAGTCTGCATGATGCAGCATCACCAATGCTGTCACGACCAGACTGAAAAATTGTCTGATTGATATTAAAGGTTACTCTGTCTCCAAAACTTTTAATGAACCTTTCAATCTTATCAGCTTCGTCCAGATTGTCTTTGATAATAGTTGCGCGGAGCTCAATATGGGACGGTAATCTGAGAAGCCGTTCCAGTCCTGATATCATTCGCTCATACGCTTCTGCGCTTCCGCATACTTTTTTATATGTATCCGGAGAAACTCCATAAATGGTAATCCCTAATGTATGAGGCGGATACCTTTGCAATATTTCCATAACTTGGTCATTTACAAGGGTAGCATTCGTATACAAAGTGATATAAAATCCCATCTGTGCGATTGCCTCATACATTTTGCCAAAATCCGGCCGAAGCATTGGTTCCCCACCGGTCAAAAGAAGCTTGAACGTTCCTGCCTCAAAAATCTGTCTGGCCATATCAATCCATTCATCTGCAGTACGCTCTCTATATCCAAGCTCATTTATTCTTTGTTGATTAACATGAACATAACACATCCTACAGTTCAAGTTGCACCGCCCGGTCAGTTCAAATGTTCCATTGATAGGAAGACGTCTGGGCATTTCTTTGTGGCTCTGCAAATTATCCATCCTCAAATCTCTCCCCACCACTCACTGCATCGTGACCATATCGTGGTCTTTCAGCTCATTCAGGAAGTCAATCACATCCTCCACAGCCTGCTCATGGGGAATCCCATACTTATCTTCCAGCACTTTCTCCAGCTGTTCCAGTGTGCTTGGCTCTGCCAGCTGTTCCCACAGGCTGACTGCGCTGTCGTTTATCTGTATATATCCATTAAAGTTGGCAATATTGGATCCCACCGAAATCAGGACATCCGAGTCTGCAATCTTTCTATGTATATAATCTTTAGAAGCCTGATATTTTTTCTTAAACTCATATCCATCGTCTTCCATCTTAATCTTCAGTTCTGCATCAGACAGCCGACTTACATCCCCGAGTTTATCCATGTCAACCTGCTGGACGGACATTTTCGGTGCTGTCCACTTTTTTCCCACCTCTTACCACCTCATTCTTCAACAAACAGCAAGTAGGCTCTTATATCTATATATAGCTATAAGTTCTTAACAAAAAGCCTTTCTTGCTGAACAAACGATATTAAACGTTCTATTTTTTATATTCATAAGATATTTTATATCCTACATTTCAAAATATCAAGTTTTATATATCTTATTAATCAGAGAAATATTGTATATACTATCCTATGTCATGGAGGTGTAGAAGATGTACGAAGAATTTATAGCCAAACGAATTTCCACGCTCCGAACGAACAAAAATGTATCCGCTCGTGAAATGAGTCTGGCTATTGGTCAAAATGAGAGCTATATTAATCGAATCGAAAACGGACACGCTCTGCCGTCAATGCAATGTTTCTTTTATATTTGCGAATATTTTGATCTTACCCCGGAAGAGTTTTTTAATATACAATCTAAAAATCCGGTAGAATGTAAAAAGGCGCTGAAAAATTTGCGTGAACTCAATACAGACCAACTTGATTTAATTGAAGAATTTGTAAAAAATTTGAAATCACTTCGAAAAGATCAATAAAAAAGCAGAGAGAGAACCAGTACATCCTGATTCTCTCTCTGCTTTTCCTCTGTCTCTATGGAAATTCTAATCTTCCATACGCTCTCCTCCAAGCCATGACTGCACATCTTCTACACTTGCTTCCACCGCTTGGGCAATCTTTTCTACACCCATTCCCATTTTCGATAAGTTTAAAGCCGTTTTGCGTCGTTCTGCTTCCCGACCTTCCTGTATTCCAGTTTCCCGGCCTTCCGCCCAGGACGCCTCCCTCTCCTGCCGCAGGTGCTTCTCCTGATTATATTCATAGATACTCATATTCTTGGCCTCCGCGCGGTTCTTCCGCAAAAATTCTTCCAGAATCCCCTCTTCGATACATTCCTCAATCGCCCTCTCTACTGCATCCTCAATCGAGTGTTTCTCCGCATACTTCCGTACCCTGGCTGTATACTCCGCATACTCCCATAAAATACTGCATACACTCAAAAGCTCCGGACTATGGCCTGCGTTTATATTCAGCATCACCGCCTCTAATTCCAGCTTATGCTCTGCTTCCTCTACCGCATACATGTCTGATAAACGAAGAATCTTCCTGTCTGGCAGTTCTTCCTCTCCATTATAGAGAATCAAAAACTGTGGTGGTGGAATCTTCACCAGCTTTCTGCCATATAGATTTTTATTCTCTGTCATCCCCGCATACAGATCTCCTAGATACAAGAGCAGCCTCAATGGAAGATTCGGACTGTACGTAGACTGATGCTCATACAGATATAACCTGGAATCAATCAAAAACGAAACATCGTTTTTCACCGACATATAAATAGCGTTCTCCAGTGTATTGATCGTAAGAAGGTCTGGATCTGTATAATTGTTTCCACTGACTGCATTATACACCTCCAGCAGCTTTCTCTTATCCTCCATCAGCCTGATGAAAATCGTGGATTTGTAGGTTCTGTTTGGAACCGGATTCTGCTTGCTCATACCTGCCTCCTTTTCATAAAATCCTGCAGGAGGCTTCCCAAACTTCCCAAAAGATTTTACGAAACCTCTCTGCCCTGTAAATTGGAATCAAAGCATTGAGATTTCTTTTAGATCTTTTTGGAAAATCAGACACGGCAATTGCCGCTAAAGAAAAACTGCCAGAAACATAATGCTTTCATATATCATAGCATAGATTCCTGGCAGTTTCTATTCATATTTAATGGTATTTATATTTATGCCTCATCGATTGCTTTTCCGATATCGTGACGCATATACTTATTGTCAAACTGTACCCACTCTGTAGCCGCATAGGCATTTGCACGGGCTTCTTTTAAATCTTTGCCCTTTGCCGTAATGCCGAGGACCCGGCCTCCGTTGGTGACGATCTTATCTCCGTCAAACTTTGTTCCGGCATGGAAGCAGTAATACCCGTCAGCATCCTTGAATTTCTCCAGTCCACTGATCGGCAGTCCTTTTTCGTAGGATACCGGATACCCTTCGCTTGCCAGTACCACGCAGACCGCTGCATTATCTTCAAATTGCAGGTCTACCTGATCCAGCGTGCCATCGATGCAGGCCTCCACCACTTCGATAATATCATTCTTCATCCGCGGCAGTACTACCTGTGCCTCCGGATCTCCAAATCTTGCATTATATTCCAGAACCTTCGGGCCTTCCTCTGTCAGCATCAGGCCAAAGAAGATCACTCCCTTAAACGGTCTTCCTTCTGCTCTCATGGCATCTACCGTGGCCTGGTAGATATGCTTCTGACAAAACTCATCCACTTCCCGGGTATAGAAAGGACTTGGAGAAAAAGTTCCCATTCCTCCCGTATTCAGACCAGTATCACCGTCTCCGGCCCGCTTGTGATCCTGAGCAGAAGTCATAGTCTTGATCGTCTTTCCGTCTACAAAGGACAGCACAGACACTTCACGGCCTGTCATAAATTCTTCGATGACCATTTCGTTTCCGGCGTCTCCGAATTTCTTATCTTCCATGATGGTCTTAACGCCTTCTTTTGCTTCATCCAGTGTATTACAGATTAACACACCTTTCCCAAGGGCCAGTCCATCTGCCTTCAGCACGATCGGCAGTTTTGCTGTCTCAAGATATTCCAGCGCTTTTTGGGGATCTGAAAAAGTCTCGTAGGCCGCCGTCGGGATGTTGTACTTTTTCATCAGATCTTTGGAAAATGCTTTCGAGCCCTCCAGAATAGCAGCGGCCTTTGTAGGTCCAAAAGTACGGATACCTTCTGCCTCCAGGCAGTCTACCAGCCCCCCTACCAGAGGGTCATCCATCCCTACAATGACCAGATCCACGCCCTTTTCCTTCGCAAATGCCGTGATTTTATCAAATTCCATGGCTCCGATAGGTGCACACTCCGCATATTCTGCAATGCCTGCATTGCCCGGTGTACAATAAATCTTATCCACTTTATCACTCTTTGCCACACTGTATGCGATGGCGTGTTCTCTTCCGCCGCTTCCCACGATCAATACTTTCATTTTTGTCTGACCCTCCTGTATATTTGATGCTGCCGCCTGTTTTCACACGGCAGATACTACTCTGTCACCTCTGCGATACTTCCTGTTACCTTTACCTTTCCCTCCGCAATCAGCTGGATTGCTCTTGGAAGGATCTGCCACTCTGCCTGTTCCATCACCCGGCGCTGCAGAACTTCCGGTGTATCTCCGTTTTTGACCTCGACTGCTTTCTGTAAGATGATCGGTCCTGTATCCGTGCCTTCATCCACAAAATGCACCGTAGCTCCTGCCACCTTTACGCCTCGGGCAAGCGCCGCTTCGTGCACTTTCAAACCATAGTATCCGGTTCCGCAGAACGAGGGGATTAATGACGGATGGATGTTGATAATCTGGTTCGGATACCGGCGGATCATCTCCGGTGGTATTACCACCAGGAAACCTGCCAGTACGATCAGATCCGGTCCGATTTCCTCCACCTTCTGAAGAAATGCTTTGTTAAACTCTTCCCGGGACACAAAGTCCTTCGGCGAAATACATACAGCCGGAATATCATGCTTCCGTGCACGCTCCAATGCATATGCATTGGCATTGTTGCTGATTACTCCGCAGATCTTTACATTCTGGATTTTTCCACCTTCAATTGCGTCAATAATCGCCTGCAGGTTCGTCCCCCCGCCAGACACCATGACAACCACATTTAACATAATTCGACTCCCTTTTCTCCGGTCTCGATATGGCCAACTACATAAGGCTTATCTCCGGCTGCACGAATGGCCTCCATCGCTTTGTCAGTATCCTCCGGATCTACGGCGATCACCATTCCAAGCCCCATATTGTAGGTGTTATACATCATCTGCTCTTCTACATTTCCTTCTTTTGCAATCTTTGCAAAGATAGGCGGAATCGGATAGCTGTCTTTCTCAATTACAGCTTTCACACCCTCTTTCAGCATTCTCGGAATATTTTCATAGAAGCCTCCGCCGGTAATATGGCTGCATGCTTTTACAGTCACCCCTGCATTTTTCAGGCTCTTTAATGCCTTTACATAGATTCTTGTAGGAGCAAGCAGCGCCTCTCCAAGAGTCGTCCCCAGATCTTCATGGTAGGTCTCCAGAGATTCTTTTGTCATCTCAAACACCTTCCGAACCAGGGAGAAGCCATTGCTATGTACGCCGGAAGAAGCCATACCGATCAGAACGTCTCCGCCTTCTAAATTCTCACCTGTGATCATATCCTTCCTGTCGCAGACACCTACAGCAAACCCGGCCAGATCATACTCATCTTCAGCCATCAGTCCTGGGTGCTCTGCGGTCTCGCCGCCGATCAGGGCAGCCTCTGACTGAAGACATCCTTCTGCCACACCTTTTACAATATCTGCGATCTTTTCCGGATAGTTTTTGCCACAGGCAATATAATCCAGGAAAAACAGCGGTTCTCCGCCGGCACATGCAATATCATTGACACACATCGCCACAGCATCGATTCCAATCGTATCATGCTTGTCGAGAACCATCGCAAGCTTTACCTTTGTTCCACAGCCATCGGTTCCGGACAGAAGTACCGGATCTTCCATTTCTTTGATCTTACTCAGTGAAAATGCTCCTGAAAAACCTCCCAGACCTCCCAGCACTTCCGGGCGCATGGTCTTTTTCACATGCTCCTTCATCAGTTCTACGGATCTGTAGCCTGCTTCAATATCTACGCCAGCCTTTTTATAATCCATAACCAGTCTCCTTTATCTTTCTTTCCAACCTTACTTCTGATCCAGATATGCCTGATAGCCAATCTCATCAAGCTTTGCCGCTTTTGCCTGTACAGTCTCTTTCATCTCTGTGCTGTAGTCTTTCAGTTTCTTTAACAGTTCTTCATCAGACACAGCCAAAATCTTTGCCGCAAGGATCGCAGCATTCATTCCTCCGTCAATGGCTACCGTCGCAACCGGAATTCCCGGCGGCATCTGCACGATGGAAAAGAGTGCGTCTTCCCCTGCCAGATTCTTTCCGGACATCGGCACTCCGATCACCGGCATCGGGAACAGTGCCGCGCACATTCCCGGAAGGTGTGCAGCCATTCCGGCACCTGCGATGATCACCTTAATTCCTTTTCCTTCTGCTGCCTTTGCCCACTCAAAGAACACATCCGGCTCTCTGTGTGCAGAGATGATCGTCATCTCATAATCAATTCCCAGCTTTTCCAGCATAGATGCAGCCTTACTCATTACCTTCAGATCAGAGTCGCTGCCCATTACAATTCCTACTTTTGCCATAATCTTCATCCTTTCTTTTTCTTGGGTTCATGATACATGATTTCTATGCATTTTTCAACGGTTCGTTCAGGATCTCGGTCCCCGGCAGTACAAATCTGCCATCCTCAAGGAGTACAATCTCCTTACCTTCTTTCGTCACGACCGTAATGCTTTTTAATTCTTCATAGGGAATAGTAATATCTGTATGGCAATGGAAATATGCCTTGGATACATCCTCCTTCCGGCGGATTGATACAGAATTATCCCTTGCCACAATTTCCTTTCCATTCGGATTATATACCTTTATGTCTTCGCTCCAGCTGTAGCAGGTATCTCCCACTGCAAAATGAGGCCCCATTTTTTCCGCGATCAGGATTGGCATTTTTTCTTCAATACCATATTTTTTCGCTGTCACATAAGCAGTTGTATTCGTTCCGATCGCAAACTCTCCCAGCGGCAGTGTCTCATGCTTGTGCAGGATATTCTCACGGATATAAGCCTTATTCTCCAGCTCTCTCTCAAAATTCCCACAGCGGTAATCTGCAATCATACCATTGGCAAAAGTGATCTCCAGATCCCTGTACTGCAGTTCATTCAGATACACCTTGCTGACATGCAGGACACCATTGGTCCCTTCCAGCACCGGAGAGGTAAATACCTCCCCCACAGGAATATTGACGTCTGCCACACAGTTTTCAAAGATTGTCTCCTTCTCCGGATTGTTCAGGTGATAAAGCTGCACTTTCAGATCCGTCCGGTTGCCATTTCCTCCCAGAATGTGTACATACTCTCCCTGATCCAGAGCGTCAATGAGCGTCTGCTGCACCTTTTCATAAACTTTGGCGTCCAGTGTGTTGATCCGGATCACCTCGTCAAAAATCGCTTCATAATCTTTTCCGATCTCCGGCACCGGATAGGCAATGATCGTAAAGCTTCGTTCATCTCCAGGAATGTACTGATTCACAATCTGACTCTGCCTGCTGTCAAAATGAAGTGCCAGTTTCTCCTGCCTGGCATTCAGCGAGAGTGCCTCCTGCGTCTGCTTTGGGGAAAAGGGTGTCTCCCCGAACATCTCGATCACCGCAGGTCCTGCCATTTCAGCTGCCAGTTCCTTATGATGCTCATAGGTCGTCTGGATCACTTCCAGCTTACGCTCCAGAAATTTTTTATCTAAAAACAAGGCCTGGTCATTGCCATGATCGTAGTCAAACTGCTTGTTGGCTACCGCCCCGTAATATCCTACCTTCAGATGCCGACGCTTTGTCAGCACACTGGCGCCGGATCGGCACAGCACCGGCCGCAGTCCCATCCTGCGGAAATTTTCAATCGCCTTTTTTATGACTCTTTCAAACCCGATCACATAGCGGATCTCTACGGTTCCCTTTTTGGTCAGATCCTTCCCGGTATTCACAAACCCGATCCGGTATCCTTCTGTATAGACGTCCGCCATCTTCTGGATCAGTTCCTCCGGAAGCGCCAGCAGATGTTCCGCCGTCTTCTTTTCATTTTCGCTGATATACTCTCCAAACCGATATAAATACCGCAGATCACTCAGATCACTGTTACAGATAATATCCGCCGCGAAAGAACAGTCCGGATCAATCTGCTCCCGGATCCGGTCAGCCACAAAAACATCACAGTAATCACTGGCATACCAGTAAATAATCTCTTTTACCTGTTCCGGGGATGGCGTCTCTTCTTCAAACTGCACATAAATCTCCAGAAAAAGCTCAAATAAGATGTCCAGATATTCTGTCTTCCTTTCGAACACATAAGGAATGGCTCCTCTTAGCTCCGTATAAAGGAAACTGAACATCTGACCGTATTCTTCTCCCAGTTCTTTTACTGCATACGCGGGGTTTCCATAGCTTTTCCCATAGTTTTCCGGCAGAATATCCTGGTAAAGCCTGTGATTCCAGCTTTCCATTCCGGCCAGATCCTGGCAGTCATAGACTCCGTTTTCCAGTTCTCCTTTTAATTCATCGATCATCAGAAGAAATTCCGCCGTCTTTTGAAAAAATGCCCGAAACGGCTGTTCCACACTTCTTTCTCCGTGAATCTGACGGATCCTTTCGATGGCAAGCTCGTATCTTTCTTCTATCATTTTTTATAACAGCCCCCTGATAAATAATCCTGCAAGAGCCAGAAGGAACAGGCCATTGGTCCCGATTCCTACTTTACAGGTAATATAATTTTTGTCTCGCTCCTTCAGGCCTTTGATGCCAAGCGTCAGTCCTGATACTGACAATGCCACTGTTCCAAGGCCTACCAGACCGATCAAAATCCCGACCTCGCCTTTTGCTACATAGGAGATCAGGATCATTAAAAATAAAAGAGCAAAGACGGCTGCCGCATAGATACAGGAATAAATTCCTTTCCGTGCATGACGCAGCGGCGCCTGTCCGTACTTTGTCCGGATCATCTTCCTGCGCTGCTTCTCCTTTGCCTTTGCCGCAGCCTTCGCTCTAGTGTCTTCTTTTTTTATTTTTCTTCTTCGTAGTAACATGTCTTCTCCTTATTGCCGCGAGGATTACAAACACAAGATATCCTGCCAGTCCGCCGATGGTATTGAGCAAAAGATCATCCACATCAAAACTGCCCACCTTAGAAAAAAGCTGAAAGGTCTCCACACAAAGGCTCAGGCCGAAACTATAAAACACCGTCCCAAGAAGGCTCCGGTATCTACTGGCCATAGGCAGGAAAAATCCGAACGGGATAAAAATGATTACATTGCCAAACAGATTTGTAAACATTGCAAAAAATCCTACCTGATCCCGGTACTCCCAGAATCTTTTGATTTCCCGGAACAACACCAGATTATAATGATATTCTTCCAATTCCCCCGTCCGGCCATACCAGTCAGAAAATATCAAAAAATAAACAATAAAGATTACATACAGTATAAATAAAATCTTCCCGAGGATTCGGATCCTCTTCCTCGTCTTTACATTCAAAAAACTGCTTCCTTTCTATCAAATATAGCTCTTAGAAAGTGAGCCCTTTTTTCTCCTTCTGCAGGTGTACTCCACTTACGATTGCAATCACGCCCGTGGCGATTCCTACAACTAAAATCACGATTCCAACAGCAATCCCTGCTGCCCCTGCCAGACTCATAGCTTTATATGCTTTCTCGTTCATATGCATTCCTCCTGACCTTATTTCGCGCCATACTGTTCATAATATGCGTCGATTGCTGATTTTAATGTATCATCGATCACGATTTTTCCCTGGCACTCCCGGTTGTAGAGATACTCTACGACTTCTTCCATCGTTACGATAGCTGCCGTATCGAAACCATACAGTTCTTTTATCTCGTCCAGGGCGCATTTTTCTCCACCTTTTCCTACTTCCATCCGGTTTAAGGATACCATAAGGCCCACGATTGTCACATCTGCCGCACCTTTTACCTTTGGCACAGTCTCCTCCATAGATTTCCCGGAAGTGGTCACATCCTCAATCATAACCACCCTGTCGCCATCCTTAAGCTTGCTTCCCAGGAAGCTTCCCTTATCTGCCCCGTGGTCCTTTTCTTCCTTCCGGTCTGAACAATAGCGGACCTCTTTTCCATATAACTCACTGTAGGCAATGGCAGTCACCACGGCAAGCGGAATTCCTTTGTAGGCTGGTCCAAACAGCACGTCAAAATCATCTCCATATTTATCGTGGATTGCTTTTGCATAATACTCTCCGAGACGCTTCAGCTGGGTACCAGTCACGTAAGCTCCCGCATTCATAAAAAAGGGAGATTTCCTTCCACTTTTCAGTGTGAACTCTCCAAATTTCAACACATCGCTCTCTACCATAAATTCGATAAATTCCTGCTTGTACTGTTCCATATCTTCAAACCTCCATCTTGTGGGCTTATATTTTTCTTTACAATTCTAACATAACTACCAGGGATTTTCAAATCTTCCGGTTACTTTTATTATAGTATCCATCTAGGATCCTCTGCCTTGGGAAATCAACATGTCGGTCTGATATGCTATAAATCTTAAATTCATTTATCATTTCGTAATCTTCATAACCTACTATATGGCAAGGACTCTCGTTGGTATTTCTACTACACATAAATGTTAGCACTGATGATATTCTATTTGACCATCTTGTTATTAATAACAGATATCTAGCTATTTTCAAAAATAAATGGAGACAGATTTCCGAGTCTGTCTCCGTAAGAATTAATTGTTTTTATGCCTGATACCGTGAAACCAGTTCCTCCAACGATACCGGTTCGGTTTTCCCATTGGGCAGGACCCCTTCATGTGCATTCAATCCTAACACCAACTCCTGAACCGCATTTCCAAATTCCGGCTCCAGATCATTCGACTTGATATCCACTGCACATCCTATATAGACTGGTACCGAAAACAAGCGTCCCAACAGGATTTCTACTTTTTCCGGCTGATAAAATCCGTCAAATCCCATATCCTCCATGTCGCCCAGTGTCATGATTGCTGACAGCTGGAACATTTCATCATCCAGCAGCAGATCCCGTTTATTGAAAAACAACGCAGAAAGAGGGATCCCTTTCGCACTCATGATCCGGATCGAATCCGTCAGCTCATCTGATGTCCCTGCTGTGGAGTCACAGACGCCTATATATCCGTTAAGGTAAGCTCCCGGCGTCTCCAGATAATGGAACAATTCCAGCGGCGTCTCAAAGATGGTCAGCGAAATATCCTCCGACAATTCTCCGCTCTCTAAAAGGCGCTCCACCAGCGTGTGTCTGCCGCTGCCCGCTTCACCCACGACAGCGACCTGATACCTTTTCGCCTCCTGCCTTGGCTCGACAGGCTCCTCTTTCTCCATTTCCTTCGGTGGCTCCACTGGCTCTGCCTGTTTTGGCGGCTCCTCTGGCTTTTCCGGCACATGCGCTTTCTGGTTCTCCCCTTCCACCAGATCCTTTAAGATCTCTGGAAGTTCATCATGGATGCTGACAAAGAACTCTCGTTTTGTCCCATCCTCATAAGTAATCAGGCAGTCAGACTTCTCCACTTTCACAGACACCATGTGATCCAGCGGAAGAGGATTGCTTTTCTTATTAAACACTGTGCTGGAATAGATTCCTTTTCCCGTAACAAGATACCCCTTTTTCCCGTTTGACATCATGGTTTCATCAAGAACCGCAATGACCTCTGCTGCCTCCACTCCTTTGGCATACGCACGTATCGCGTTGTCAATCTGTTTCGGTTTCAGCTCCTCCCTGAATTGAAAATGAAAGCTCCTGTTGCTCTCGTGTGCCTGGATGGCACTTCTGATAATTTTCCCTTCCATAACCTTTCTCCTGTCTTGATTATTTCACGGTTTCTGCCGCCTTACAGATCTTTCAGAATTTCGCCATAATCTTTTCTGATCTTTTCCTCCATTACGACAAAAGCCGGGATATACCTTTTCAAAATCAAAGACACCATTTGTTTTGCAGCTTCCCCATTGTAGATATGAGTCATGTCATTCCTGGCTCTAAGCATCTCCAGCCATATTTCTTCATCCAGATAATCATATATCGTATATGCCGCCTTTATGATTTCTCTTGGTGATCCGGAGTTTGCGATACTTTTCCCCTCATAACGCAGCAGCTCCTTCAGAACTTTCCAACTAAGTTCAAATTGTATAAAAAATTTATCTATAATGCCGCTGATAATAAATTCGTTATCTAGGTCTTCATATTTTGCTTTTTTCAAAACTTCCAGATTGGAAACAAAATTTTCAAATTTTTTCATACAATACAATTCCTTCCCGGTTAATCACATCCAAAAATTTGCCCGGAGATATTTTCTCCATGTCAACAATGTCAAAATCAAGCAGCGTAGATGTTGTATCTCTGACATCTAGACTGAATTCCTTTATCTTTCCACCTCTTACGGCAAGGTCAATATCACTGGCCCTATAAAAATCTCCTCTGGCCCTTGAGCCAAATAAAAGGACTTGTTCAATCCCATATTTTTCTGCAAGAGCTCTGATCTCTTCTACAACAACCGGCCTGATCCCCGTTTTTTCTATGCTTTCCATACTTCATCACCTATCAAAAGAATATCATTGAAGAGGACTCCTGTGCAAGTCACAGCTTAAGCTCCATCCACTCCCCTGCATCCCGGAATCCATATTTCTGATACACTGGCCTCCCCCATTTTGACGCATACAGAATCAGTTTATGAATCTGCCGCTCTCTGGCCTCTTCCTCAAGCCGTTCCAGGATCTCTGAGGCAATTCCTCCTCCCCGGAAATCCGGGGCTGTATACATGTTGGCGATATACCCCTGTTTTCCCGTTTTATTTGTAAACGAAGGAGGAAAATCCATAAAAATGATGGCTCCTGTGGCGATGATCCTCCCGTCCTTTTCTGCCACCCATTCCACCAGAGATCCGTCAGACATTTTTTCTTGAAATAGTCTGTCAGTTCATAGTCCAGATCCGGATCCGGTTTCTGTCCTTCATCTATAAGCTGTTTTTTCCGCAGATTTGCCAGGACTGGAATATCTTTGGCCTCAGCTCCTCTGTAATTCATCCCCTTATCCTTTCAGCCCGCGAGCCTGGCGATCCATATCTTCTATCACAATATCGTAAATCTCTCCAATTGAAGCACAGTACTCTAACACTTTCCATGGCTCATTTGTATGGAAATGTATCTTGATCAAATCCTCATCTCCAACCGCAAGAAGACAGTCTCCCTGAAAATGTTCCGTAAAATAATCACTAATCTCATCTTCGTCCAGATTTTCTCCCTCTATCAACAACTGCGTATCGTACTTAAATTCCAACATAGCCTTTCCTCCTCACCTGATATTAATTTTTAAGTTCTTCTATCCATTATAGGGTATTTCACATGATTTTCAATTCTTTCCTGCCTAAAAATTAAAAGACTATGAACTCTATGAACTTTTCGAGAGTTCCGTTGAAATGTCCTGGAAAATGTGTTAAGACATGAAAAGAGAAAGGAGACTCCTATGTTCGGATATATCGTATGTATCAAAGATAAATTAAGTGATGCAGAACAAACCCGCTACCAGAATATCTACTGCGGACTGTGCCGGAATCTGAAACGGCGCTACGGCCAGCTCCAGCGTCTGAATCTGTCTTATGATATGACCTTTATCATCCTTCTTTTGTCCTCCCTCTATGAACCGGAAGAAGAAAATACATCCTTCCGCTGTAGTCTTCATCCCATGACCCCCAAAACGGCTGCAGAAAATATCTTTACTGATTATGCGGCAGACATGACCATTCTACTGTCCTATTTTAAATGCCGGGACGACTGGAAAGATGAAGGGAAACAACTGCGTCGCTGGTATGCCTCCCTGCTGGAAAAAGAATACCAGAAACTGAAAGACATCTATCCCATACAGTGCCGCACGGTAAGCGAAAGCATCCAGGCTCTGGAACACATAGAATCAAAAGAACCTTTACAGTTTGATCAGGCCATCAATCTCTCTGGAGAAATGTTGTCGGAAATTTTTGTTTACAATGAGGATTTCTGGAGCAACACTCTAAAAAGCCTGGGATTTGAAATCGGACGGTTTATTTATCTGATGGATGCCTCTATGGATTATGAAAAGGATAAGAAAACCGGAAACTATAATCCCTTATTCCGTATGAAAAGGCGTCCTGAACAGATGAGAGAGATTATGGAAATCCCGATAGGAAATGCAGTCAGAATTTTCGAAAAGCTGCCCCTTATACAAGACGTCCATCTGATGCGTAATATCTTATATGGAGGCGTATGGCAGCAATATTTTTCGAAATTCCAGGGAAAGGAGACACATCATGGTCGATGATCCATATAAGATACTGGGCATCTCAAGGGATGCCACAAAAGATGAGATAAAAAAGGCATATCGGGCAAAGGCCAAAGAATACCACCCGGACCTTCACCCTGACGACCCTTTGGCTGCCGAAAAAATGAATGAAATCAACGAAGCCTATGATATGCTGAATAATCCCGAAAAATATCAGAACCGGACCCAAGGCAGCCAGAATACCGGCGGCTACCGGCAAAGTTCTGATCCGTGGCAGGATTTTGGCGGCTGGCAGGATTTCGGCGGTTTTGGAAGCTTTGAAGAATTTTTCGGCTTTGGAGGCAGCGGAACAAATCCGGAGCCGCCAAAGTCCCAGCCCGGAGACAGCAGTGATATCCGCCAGGCTATCGATTTTATCAACATGAAACAATATCAGTATGCCGATAATACTTTGAACAGCATTCTCAGTACATACAGAAATGCCCGGTGGTTTTACCTGAGTGCACTGGCAAACTATGGGCTTGGCAGACAGATGCTGGCTCTGGAACAGATTCAGAAGGCCGTGCAGATGGAACCGTCTTCCCAGCTTTATCGCAATACCCTGAACACCTTAAAGCGCGCCAGCACAGAATATCGCCAGAACGGGGAAGAATTTCAGAATTATGCGGAAAGCATGGGGCGGGTATGTCAGGGACTGTGCCTGGCACAGCTTTTCTGCATGTTCTGCCGCTGCTGATCTTTTGAATTAACAACACACAGGAAACAGAAAGGAGCTTATTAATTAATGGGAAAAATCATTGGAATTGATCTTGGAACAACAAACAGCTGTGTATCTGTGGTGGAAAACGAGGCACCGGTTATCATTCCTGGTGCTTCCGGCAGCATGACCACTCCCAGCATCGTCGCTTTCACAAAAAAGGGAGAGCGGCTGGTCGGCGAAAGTGCAAGGCGCCAGGCTGTCACTAACCCGGAACGGACTATCAGTTCCGTAAAACGTCACATGGGTTCTGAGTGGAGTATCCGTATCGATGGGACAGAGTATAAAGCCCAGACCATCAGTGCCATGGTACTGATGCAGCTGAAAAAGGATGCCGAAGAATTTCTCGGTGAACCCGTAACCGATGCTGTGATCACGGTCCCGGCATACTTTAACAATATCCAGAGACAGGCAACCAAAGATGCCGGACGGATCGCCGGTCTGAACGTGAAACGTATCATCAATGAACCTACCAGCGCTGCTCTTTCCTATGGGCTGAACCATGGAGAGCCACAGAAAGTTATGGTCTATGATCTGGGCGGAGGCACCTTCGATGTCTCGGTAATTGAAATCGGAGAAGGCGTCATCGAGGTGCTGGCTACTGCTGGAGATAATCATCTGGGCGGTGATGATTTTGACGAACGGATCGTTCAATGGCTGATCCGCAGTTTTAAAGAAGAATATCGTGTAGACCTTTCCAGAGATTTTGCCGCCATGCAGAGAATCCGGGATGCGGCTGAAGCAGCGAAAAAAGATCTTTCTTCATCGGAGAGTACGCACATCATGCTTCCATATCTTAAGGAGCACCGCGGAGAACAGCTTCATATGGATTATACTCTGACAAGGGTTCAGTTCGAAGGAATGATCCAGGATCTCATCGAACGTACAGCAGAACCTGTGCGAAACGCATTAAATGACGCCGGTATCTCCTCTTCCGAGCTGGGGCGCGTGCTTTTAGTGGGCGGCTCCACCAGGATCCCGGCTGTCCAGAATAAGGTCAGGGCACTTACCGGGAAAGAGCCCTCTAAAAACATCAATCCGGATGAATGTGTTGCAAAAGGCGCCGCCATCCTTGGACACACTCTGGAAGGAAACAGTCTTGTTGCCTCCGGCACCGACAAAAGTCTTCTTCTTCTGGATGTTACTCCGCTAAGTCTCTCCATTGAAACCGTAGGCGGTGTGGCCACCCGGCTGATTGAACGCAACTCCACCCTGCCCACTCGGTACTCACGGATTTTTTCTACAGCTGCACCTTATCAGCGTTCTGTAGAGATCAATGTTCTCCAGGGAGAACGTCCTCTGGCAAGAGACAATAAGAGCATCGGCAAATTCCGGTTGAAAGGAATCAAAGCCGCTCCTGCCGGGGTTCCCCAGATCGAAGTCACTTTTGATATTGATGCCAACGGCATTCTGAAAGTCTCTGCCAAAGACCTGGATACCGGAAAGCAGCAGGCCATTACCATCACGGCCGATGACAGCATGTCAGAGCAGGAGATCCAGCAGGCCATTCACGACGCTCAGGAGTATGCAGGGCAGGACCAGACCAGGACTGACGCCATGGAGGTTCTGGGCGATGCCAGGCGCCTGATGGCCGAGACGGAGCAGAAACTGAAGGCTCAGAAGAAGACGCTGGACCACAGCACCAGAAAACGGATCAAAAGCGACATTAACCACCTGAATAAACTGACCATGAAATGTCGTCTGGACAAAGTGTCTGACACACAGCTTGCAGAAATACGGGCAGCAAAACAGCAGCTGGAAGAAAGCGCAGCGCGGCTTTAAAATCTATTGATCTTCTAACAATTCTTCCATTCTTGTGATTCCTGCCGTATCTGTAACCGGCAGAGAGAATATCACCGCTCCTGCCGATGTACTGATCCCGGCCTGCTCCATGATCGCACGCATGATATCATTTTTCTGCGCTGACTTAACCGCAATAAATACCATCTCTTTCTCTTCCGCGAGGCTGATACCCAGAAACTTCTTCGCATGCTCTGCGCCAGTTCCTTTTGCATGGATAACGGTTCCGCCCGGAGCATGCGCGCTCCTGGCTGCGTCCATGATAGTTTCTGTATATCCGGAATTTGCAATTGTAATCAGTAATTCATATTCTGTGTTCTTCAAAACACTCTCCTCCTCGATTTCAATCTTCTGTCCGACTGTCAGATACTGCAGCACTTTTTTCCCGCCGATACTGCTGAGCGGTACAAGGAAAGCAATCCCACGCCCCGGAACATCGATCCGCAGTCTGGTATACAGACCACGTTTCAGATTTTTCCAGGTATCCAGGGTAATGACCGCAAAATAGATCGCTTTTTCTGTTGCCTCCATTCCCAGATAATCCAGGATGGAGCTGCTGGCGGTTCCCCGTCCCAGGGTCGTAAAAGTCACTTCAATATTATATTCTTTAAAAAACTGGAGAAATTTCTCCCTCATTCCCCGGTTCGTGATGATTCCCATCAGATAGATATTATTCATATCATTCCTCCTATAATTCTATAATGTCGTCATCCGCCCAGGTATCCAGGTAGGAAACTTCCACGGCCTCTCTGCTCTTGCTATGTGCAAACCGGTACTTGTAGATTGCACCCATAACCTGGATCGTGATCAGAGGCGTCATCGCTACCATTGCCACCACGCCAAAGGCGTCCCGGACGATATTTCCGCCGACCGCCTGGCAGGCTCCCATGGCAAAAGGAAGCAGAAATGTAGCTGTCATGGGACCTGATGCAACTCCTCCCGAGTCAAATGCGATAGCTGTAAAAATCTTCGGTACAAAGAAAGACAGACATAACGCAATAAAATATCCCGGGAGTATGAACCAGAAGATAGAGATTCCTGTCAGCACCCGGATCATGGCCAGCCCGATAGAGACCGATACGCCAAGCGAAAGGCTCAGTCCCATGGCCTCCCCTGAGATTGCCCCTGAAGTAATTTCCTCTACCTGTTCCTTAAGTACATAGACTGCCGGCTCTGCCTTTACGATAAAGTATCCGATCACCATACCGATCGGAACCAGTACCCAGCGGTAGGAAAGGCCTGCAATCGTTTCGCCAAGATAATTTCCGGCAGGCATAAAGCCTACATTTACCCCGGTCAGGAAAAGCACCAGACCGATATAAGTATAAATCAGACCGATCACAACCTTTAAAAGGGAGCGGCCCTTCATTTTCAGGGAAATCACCTGGAAAACAGCAAAGAACGCAACGATTGGCAGGAGAGAAACTGCAATTTCTTCAATATACTGGGGAAGTCCGGCTGCAAATTCTTTCCAGAGTTCTACAGAATCCTGGATCACCGGAATCTCCGACGGCGTATATCCTGTATCCTCCGGATGATACAGCATTCCCAGAAGCAGGACTGCAAGGATCGGACCGATCGAGCAGAGCGCTACCAGACCAAAGCTGTCATCCTCGGCATGTTTATCACTTCGTACAGCGGCAAAACCTACACCCAGAGCCATGATAAAGGGTACGGTCATAGGTCCGGTGGTCACTCCGCCGGAGTCAAAGGCAACTGCCAGAAAATCATCCGGCACAAAAAATGCCAGGACAAATACAACAATATAAAAAATGATCAAAAGCAATCGAAGCGTTTTGGAAAATAACATTCGAAGCATTGCAACCATCAGAAAGAATCCCACACCGACTGCTACCGCAATGATCAAAGTAGCGTTAGGGACTGACGGAACCTGCTCTGCAAGTACCTGCAGATCCGGTTCAGATATGGTAATGATAAAACCTAATAAGAAACATAAAAACAGAACGATAACAAGATTCCTGGACTGAGCGATCCTCGTACCGATCCTTTCACCCACCGGCGTCATGGACAGCTCGGCTCCCAGAGTAAAAAACATCATTCCTACGATCAACAGCACCGCGCCAAACAAAAATAAGAGCAGAATGCTGGGCGGAATCGGTGCGATCGTAAAACTAAGCAACAATACAATTCCTATCGTGGGAGCCACTGCCATCAGAGACTCCCGTAATTTCTCTGCAAATTTATTCTGGTATAAATCCATCTATCAATGCACCCCTCCTATCAACTCATGAATATCTTCAATGTTATATTGTTTCATATAATTTTCGATTCCTTCCACAACATTTTCTGCTGCCCTGGGATCTGCGAAATTCACGGTTCCTACCGCCACTGCCGTTGCTCCTGCCAGGATCATTTCGATTGCGTCCTCAGCCGTTGCGATCCCTCCCATGCCAATGATCGGAATCTTGACCGCCTGCGCTGTCTGATAAACCATCCTCACTGCAACAGGATGGACGGCCGGGCCAGAGACTCCCCCGGTCTTATTCGCCAACGCGAATGTACGCCTGTGGACGTCAATCTTCATGCCCGTCAGCGTGTTGATCAGCGATACCGCGTCTGCACCTCCGGCTTCCGCGGCCTTTGCAATCTCAGTAATATCTGTAACATTTGGTGTCAGCTTCATGATTACCGGCTGCTTTGCGATTTTTTTGATCTGCGCCGTCAGTTTCTCCACATGTGCTGCATCCTGTCCGAAAGCCAGAAATCCAGCGTTCACATTCGGACAGGAAATATTAATCTCCATCATGTCTATAGGTTCCTCCGACAGCCGTTCCACCACCGCCAGGTATTCTTCCGGAGCATGTCCGCACACGTTGACGATAATCCTGGTATCATATTGCCTGAGAAATGGAATATCCCTCTTGCAGAACACATCGATTCCCGGATTCTGAAGGCCGATGGCATTCATCATTCCGCCATAGATTTCCGCCACTCTTGGAGTCGGGTTGCCTGGCCACGGCACATTTGCGACCCCCTTGGTCGTCACTGCTCCCAGACGGTTCAGGTCTACAAATTCTGAAAATTCCTCCCCGGATCCGAAGGTTCCTGAGGCCACCGTAACTGGATTTTTCCACTCTACGCCTGCTATATTGATTGTCGTATTCATCAGATATCCACCTCCGAAGCCAGGAAAACCGGGCCATCTTTGCAGACCCGTTTATTATGCACATTGCTGTGCTCATCCTTTTCTTTGCTTTTACATACGCATCCCAGGCAGGCGCCGATTCCGCAGGCCATCCGCTCTTCCAGAGATATATAGCATTCAATGCCTTTTTCTTCTGCATAGGCTTTGATCGCGCGGAGCATAGGCGCTGGTCCACAGGCATAGATAATATCCGCTTCCAGATGATTCTCACGGACTGCATCCATCACATTGCCTCTGGTGCCTGCGCTGCCGTCTTCTGTAGAAATATATAGTTCCCCATTCTGCAAAAACTCTTCACTGAGAAACGTCTGTGCATCACGATATCCTGCAAGGATCTGCTTTCTGCTGCAGGATAACTGCTTTGCCAGCTCCAGGATCGGCGGCACGCCGATGCCTCCGCCCATCAGAAAAGCTCTTTTGCCCTCCGCCTTTTCCAGTGGAAATCCATTCCCCAGCGGTCCGACAATCTCAACCGTCTCTTTTGCCTTCAGTCTGGAAAACTGCTCCGTCCCTGTATCCGGTCCTGTCACACGGTACACTACCCGAAGCGCCTGCTTCTTACGATCAATCTCACAGATACTGATAGGGCGCGGCAAAATCTTCGCTTTATCATCCGTATACATGGAAATGAACTGGCCCGGCTTTGCCTCTGCCGCCGCATCCGTGCGGATCCACATACTGTATATTCCGGCAGCCAGCGACTCCTGCGAGATCACCTCTGCCCTTTCCTTCTTTTTCATCCAAAAACTCCTTTCGGGGACACCCTGTTTGTCGGTTGGGGACGTACACCTTTTGCGTTTGACTACGTCCCCTTTTAACCCAGTGCCTCACTGATATCGGCGATCATGTCTTTTACTGCTGCCCTGGATGCATCTCCAAAAGCCTCCGCTCCAAAGGATGCGTATTTTTCCTGTCTGTAAGCGGCGATAATGCCCCGGGAAGAGTTGATGATCGCTCCAAGGCCGTCTTCATTGAAGAAGTGGACAAGATCCTTGCCCTTTCCTCCCTGTGCGCCGTACCCCGGCACCAGGATATAGGCCTTAGGCATGATCTTACGCAGTACTTTTCCCATCTCCGGATAGGTGGCCCCTACCACGGCGCCGATATAACTATAGGAACATCCCATGCATTCCTGTCCCCATTCATTAACCTTTTCTCCCACCAGCTCATAAAGCGGGCGGCCGTCTACCAGCTGATCCTGGAATTCACCGCTGGACGGGTTGGAGGTCTTTACCAGGATAAACAAACCCTTCTGCTCTTTTTTGCATACCTCAATGAAAGGCTTGACTCCATCCGAGCCAAGGTAGGGATTCACTGTTACAAAGTCCTCGTCAAATGGTGCATATGTGTGTTCTCCCACCTGTACCTTTCCGATATGTCCTGTTGCATAGGCGGCAGATGTGGAACCGATATCTCCTCTTTTGATATCGCCGATGACTACCAGACCTTTTTCCTTGCAGTAGTCCACCGTCTTCTTAAACGCAGCAAGCCCCGGGATTCCAAACTGCTCATACATGGCAATCTGCGGCTTTACTGCCGGGATGAGATCATAGGTCTTGTCCACGATTTCCTTGTTGAACTGCCAGATAGCCTCTGCAGCTCCTTCCAATGTCTCGCCGAATTCGGCAAATGCTTTTTTCTGCACGTGTTCCGGCACATAACTGAGCATCGGGTCCAATCCCACTACGATGGGCGCCCCTGTCTTTTTAATATTGGATACTAACTGATTGATCACGCTATTTTCCTCCTGTCAATGACTGATTTTCATATACGACTTCTCCGTCCACCAGAGTGTACTTCACATCTCCGGTTACCTCACGTCCGTCAAATGGTGTATTTTTCCCTTTGGAAACAAAGGTACGCTTATCGATCCGATATTCTCTTCTGGGATCGAATACGACCAGATCTGCCGTCTTTCCCTCGGATACGGATCCTTTATCAGAAAGCCCCAGGATCTTTGCCGGATTGCTGCTCATCTTCTCAGCCATATCCATGATACTTAAGATCCCTGTCTTTACCAGCTCTGTATAAGTCAGCGCCGCTGACGTCTCCAGGCCAACGATGCCAAACGGCGCCTCAGCCATAGACTTATTCTTTTCATCCTCTGCATGGGGCGCATGGTCAGTGGAGATCACGTCCATTACCCCGTCTCTTAATCCCTGGCGGAGCGCTTCTACATCCTCTTTACTCCGTAGAGGAGGATTCATCTTATAGTTGGCGTCATCCTCTCTGATATCATCTGCTGTCAGAGTAAAGTGATGAGGACACACTTCTCCGGTCACAGGAAGGCCTTCCTCCTTTGCCAGCCGGATCATTTTCACACTGTCTGCCGTAGAGCAGTGACACAGATGAAGCCGGACTCCGGTTTCTTTTGCCAGCAGGATATCTCTGGCAACGATCACGTCTTCTACGGAGTTGGTGATCCCTTTCATTCCCAGTCTTTCCGCATTTTTATCGGCGTTCATAACTCCACCCTCGACCATGGTAATATCTTCACAGTGTGCAAAAACAGATATCCCGTTTTTCTTTGCCTCTTTCATTCCCTTCCGGTAGACAGATGCATTCATGACAGACTTTCCGTCCTCGCTGATCGCATGACAGCCGGCCTCTGCCATCCCTGCAATATCCGCCAGCTCTTTTCCTGCCTGTCCCATTGTGACAGCGCCGATCTGGATCACATGGACCGGCGATACTTCTTTCGCTCTCCGGTGAACATCCTCCACCCTTTCTTTTGTATCAATAACCGGCCTCGTGTTCGGCATAGCACACACGGTCGTAACACCGCCTCTTGCCGCCGCTTTTCCTCCTGTTTCCAGGGTCTCCTTGTATTCAAGACCCGGATCTCTGAAATGCACATGCAGGTCAATAAATCCCGGCATCACATAACAGCCTTCTGCATCCAGGATCCGGTCCGCCGTATCTGGAATGGACGGGGCAACCTTCTGTATTTTCCCGTCTTTTACAAGAACATCACATACTTCATCACGTTTTGTCAGTGGATCGACCACATGTCCGTTTTGGATTAAAATTGTCATATCCGCTTTCCTTTCCTTGAGAATTCCATATATACTATTATTTTAACATACGGTCCCCGGAAATGAAAAGGATTATTATTTTTCTTTCAGAACATCTACTGCTTCTTCCAGCTGATTATCTGCTTCCGGATCACTTTCATCTGCCTCATATTCTACTTCTACATCAGGCGTGATGCCTTCTCCGTCAATATTACGGCCATTCGGAGTATAGTATTCCGCGATTGTCAGCTTCACGCTGGTTCCATCTCCCAGGTCAAAAATCTGCTGTACAACGCCCTTCCCGTATGTCTGGGTACCTACAATCGTACCAATGCCATAATCCTGGATGGCTCCTGCGTAGATCTCAGATGCGCTGGCACTGTTGCCATTGACCAGCACCGCCATCGGCACATCGATCTGATGCTCATCATCCGATGTGGCAGTCTCCCTGTTTCCATCCTTATCCTCTGTATATACGATGGTTCCTTCCGGCAGTACCAGATCCAGCATGTCGCATACTGTATTCAGATTTCCGCCCGGATTATTTCTAAGATCTACAACCAGCCCTTCCATTCCCTGTTGCGTCAGGGCATCCAGGGCTTCTTTGTACTGATCGTAAGTAACAGAATCAAATTCTGTCACAGACAGATAGCCGATCTGATCCTCCAGCATCTCATATTCTACAGTCTGGGCTTCCACCGTATCTCTGGTGGCCGTCACTGTGATCTCTTCAGCCTCTTCTCCACGAAGCACCGTCAAGTCTACGTCCGTCCCTTTTTCACCTTTGATATAGGTGACCACTTCCGACAGATCCATTCCGGTCACTTCCATGTCCCCGACTTTTGTCAGAATGTCATTGTCCTTCAGTCCTGCTTTATCGGCCGGAGAGTCTTCATAGATCTGTACTAATGTGATCACGCCACTGTCCATATTCTGACTCAGTACCGCACCGATACCACTGTACTCTCCCTCTGTCGTCTCATAAAGATCTTTCGTCTCTTCTTCATCGTAGTAGACAGAATAAGGATCCTCAAGCCCCTGAATATATCCCTTGTAGATTCCTTCCTCCAGCGCTTCTTCGTCTGTCTCGCCTATATAGTTTTCATCAATCAGGCCCTTCAGCACAGACAGTTTCTCGTCCGTAGCTGCATTTTCTGAGAGCCGTTTTCCGCAGGAGACTACTCCTGCCCCTGATAACACAATGAGGGCGCCAAAAAGCGCCCCCTGTAAAAAAATCTTTTTTGATCTCATTGAATTCTTCCCATCTTAAAATTTGCCATCCGGCCGTTTTAAAAATAGTTCTGCGGGTTTGTCGGAACACCGTTTAAATTCACCTGGAAATGAAGGTGCGGGCCAGTAGAATTCCCTGTCGTACCTACACTGGCTATATTCTGTCCCTTGCTCACCGTCTGCCCTGCAGACACATACATCTCATGGCAGTGCATATAAATCGTAGCAAGCCCGCCGCCGTGACTGATCGTGATCATATTCCCGGCATTTCCGCTGTATGCAGCAGACACCACCGTTCCGGAGGCAGCCGCATAAATCGGCGTTCCTGTCGGCGCTGCAAAATCCATACCCTTATGATTCGTGCTGGCGCCCGCAAGAGGCTGTTCACGATATCCAAAATAGCTGGAGATATATGTGTAGCCCGGACACGGATGTGTAAATGTGCCGTTTCCGGTCACTACAGAGGCTCCTCCGCCTCCTGCCACATACCCGGTGCTTGCTTCTGTCTGCTTACGCTGTGCTGCTGCTGCGGCAGCTTCCAGCTCAGCCAGCTTTTTGTTCGTATCTCCAAGCTGACTGTCCAGCTCACTGATCTGCGCCTCTTTCTCCGATACAAGGGTAGATACTTCATCCTGCTTTGCGATCAGTTCATCCTGCATATCGTTCATCTCTTCGTATTCATCGCGGATCTCGGTTTCCTGCTTCTCCACTTTTTTCACAACTGCCTGGAATTCATCCAGCATATCTCTGTCATATTCAGAAATAGTACTGATGTACTCAGCCTTGTTCAAAAAATCGGCAATCGTCTGGGACTCCAGCAGAATCTCGATAAACTGGGCATTCCCATTTTCATACATGTACTTGATCCGCTTTTTCATGGCCTCATATTGCTCATTTTCTTCGACCTTTGCCTGAGACAATTCTTCTTCCTTTGCGAAAAGTTCTTCTTCTTTCTTTTCGATCTTTCCCTGGATATCTTCCATATCTGAAGCAATTTTTTCCAGCTGGGATGCCAGGGAAGCCTTTTCACTCTCCGCCGCTTTCTTCTGATCCTGCAGCTGAGACGCCTTTTCTCTTGTCTCATTCAGTTCAGATGCGTCTGCCTGGATCCCGATTCCCAGACACATCACAAACACTAACGCCAGACTGATGATTCGCTTTTTACGTATCATATGTATCCCCCTTTAAAATTATACCCTCAGATGCTTACGAATGGTAAAGAAACTTCCAACAAAACCGATTCCGACTCCCAGTGCAATGCCAATTGGAAGCAATGTTCTGTAAATCGTCGTAACAGGGAGGAAATCTATGATATTGTTCAAAAGACTGAAACGCGTCATCACATAAGCGACCGCCTTATCATACATGAAATACAGCAGAGCCAGTGGGATCAGCGCTCCGATCACACCAATCAGAAGACCCTCTATCACGAACGGCGCCCGGACAAAACTGTCCTTTGCTCCTATGTACTTCATGATCGCAATCTCTTCACGTCTGACGGTAATACCCATCGTGACGGTATTACTGATCAGGAAAATGGATACTGCCAGCAGGATGGCAATGATTGCAATGGATACATATCCTACCAGCCTGTTGACACTGGTCAGTGTCTTAGCTACGACATCCGAACGGTTGACACTTCTGACTCCGTCCAGACCCTCTGCGAACTTTACAACATCCGACTGCTTGGATACGTCCGACATATATACCTCATAGTTATCGGAATTTGCCAGCGGATTATCCGTCTGAAATCCTTCCGCCAGATCTGCATTGTCGCCAAAATATTCATCCTGGAACTGGCTCCATGCATCATCAGCGCTGACGTAATTGACTTCTAGTACGCCGTCTGCTGCTTCCAGCTCCTTTCCAATCTCTTCTTTCTGTTCGTCTGTAGCGTCCTCATTGAAGAAAACGGTAATTGCCACACCCTCTTCTGCCTTTTCCACAATGTAGTTAAAATTCACGACAATGGAATAAAACAGGCCGAAGAGGAAAATACACGCCGCCATCGTTGCGATGGAAGCAATGGAGAACAACTTATTTCTTCCGATGTTCTTTACCCCTTGTTTCATCGAATACCCAACTGTACTAATTCTCATTATTATACCCACCTTTTTTCTCGTCGTTTACAATGACTCCCTTTTTCATAGTAACGACACGCTTTTTCATTTCGTTTACGATTTCCTGGTTATGTGTAACGACCAGCACCGTCGTTCCTCTGTTGTTCGCCTCCTCCAAAAGCTTCATGATCTCCCATGAATTGGTAGGATCCAGGTTACCGGTCGGCTCGTCAGCCAGCAGGATTGCCGGTTCATTTACAATGGCTCTTGCAATGGCAACTCTCTGCTGTTCTCCCCCTGAGAGCTCTTTCGGAAATGACTTATATTTCTGTGCAAGTCCGACCAGGGACAGCGCCGCAGGCACCTTCTTTTTGATCACCCTGGTAGATTTCTCTGTAACTCTCTGTGCAAATGCAATGTTTTCATAAATATTACGGTCTTTCAAAAGACGGAAATCCTGGAACACCACGCCGATCCCTCTTCTGTACATCGGAATCTTCCGGTGCTTCAGCCGGCTTAAATCCTGACCGTTTACAATAATCTTTCCGGATGTAGGCTCCAGTTCCTTCAGAATCAGACGGATCAGCGTTGATTTTCCAGATCCGCTGTCACCTACGATAAATACGAATTCTCCCTGATCGACTTTCAGATTGACGCCGTTCAGAGCCGCAACCCCTTTCGAGTACTCCTTCGTTACTTCTTTTAATTCAATCATACTTTCCTCCTGATTATCAATACTCCAGAGACTCCATATACTTCATATATTTTACGACCATCAGCGCAATCTTAAAGGTGATTGCATCCTCGAACACACGAAGATCAAGCCCCGTGCTTTTCTGGAGCTTGTCAAGCCGATACACAAGCGTGTTCCTGTGAATATAAAGTTGTCTGGATGTCTCCGATACGTTCAGATTATTCTCAAAGAACTTGTTGATCGTCGTCAACGTCTCCTCATCAAAATCATCTGGCGATTTTCCCTCAAAAATCTCACGTATAAACATCTTACAGAGCGGAATCGGCAGCTGATAGATCAATCGTCCGATCCCCAAAGCACTAAAGGCAATCACTTTTTTCTCCCCACAGAAGATCTTGCCCACATCCAGTGCAAGCTTTGCCTCTTTATAAGACTTGGATACCTCTTTGATATCATTGACCACGGTGCCGTAAGCGATCAGAACATCTTCTCCCTCTTCCTCTTTCAGCATCGTATACAGATTCTGTGCCGTCTTCTCAAGTTCCGGATTTCCGTCTCCTTCATCCAGTTCCTTGACGACAATAATGTTCTTTTCATCCACCGCTGTCACAAAATCTCTGGAACGGTTACCCAGAAGACCTCTGACATTATCAAGTGTATTACTGTCCTTTTCATGCTTTGTCTCAATAATAAAGATAACACGTCTGACGTCTGTGTCAATATGTAACTTTTTGGCACGGTTATAAAT
This sequence comes from uncultured Lachnospiraceae bacterium, assembly GCA_900553355.1. GTDB lineage: Bacteria > Bacillota > Clostridia > Lachnospirales > Lachnospiraceae > Merdimonas. The sequence continues at coordinate 18,149 of USDK01000009.1, read as the reverse complement.
ATCCACCAGAAGCAGATTATCAAGCAGCAGATTCTTGATGAAATTGTCCTTGTCAAACCGCTCTTTGTAGGCCACCAGAAGATTCTGGATCTGGAATGCCGCGATCTTTCCGACCATGTACACATCATCACTCTCGCCATTAGCCATCAGGATATACTCCAGCTGATGTTCATCAAAAATCTTAAAAAACTGACACCCCTGTACCACCTGGCTGTCTGCGGGAGATTCTACAAAAGAAACTACTTCTGTCTCACAATTAGTCTGCTCCGGAAATGTACTTGCAAGTGCCTTTCCGTCCGTATCCATCACACAAAAGTCAATTCGTGTAATCCCTTTCAATCCTTCAATTGTATTTTGAAGTATTTGATTAGATATCATATGTCATCTCCTCCACCAGTTTCAATATACATTTTTCACAACAAAGCAGAAAAAGATGTGGTAAAAATGTATACCTCAGACCTTATCTTAATATATTTCACCAAAAAAATAAAGAGGAAATCGCAAAATTTTGTCAATTTCCTCAAGATTATTTTTGTTTCCTTTTTTCGATCTCCCGTTTAAAGATGTATTTCACCAGGAATTGTCCGAGTTTCCCGGACACAAATCCATTTTTGCAGACCGGAAGCGTACTCTTACCGATTCCCAGCCACAGGCGCACATCCAGAAGATTTCTGTTTTTAATAATAAAATCTTCCTGGAGCGGTGCCAGAAGCGCAGCAATGACACAGTCCACTTCTCCGCCGTTTATGGCATTTACCAGCATATCGTCTGCCCGGTTTGCAGCTGAAACCTTGGCAAGTCCTACCACCTGCACTCCGTCGTAATGCTTTTGCAGATAATCAAAAAACGTCTGCCCTTCCTCCTCTGATTCTACCAGAAGATAAACTCTTTTATGATTTTTATGCAGATACCGCAGAAACATCCTCAGGAAAAGCTGATCTTCCGCTTCCTGGAGATACCTTTTCTCCGTAACATCCGCAGCCTCCAGGATCGTCTTGTCGCCGGCCATCAAAAGGTCGAACTTCCACATCTCGTCTTTCAGCTCCGGCATGTCATCCATCTGCATCAATCCGTCTACCGTCACCATCTCTACTGTATTTACCGGTACTGAGTCCATATATTCGATGGTCTTTTTCAGGGCTTCTTTTGCTGAGCAGTTATCGATGTCAATATCTAACACATTTATTTTACGATTCATGCCTTCACCCACTTACATATTTACCAGTTTTTCGATTATAGCAAATGGATTTTTCCTTTTCAACTGTTATTACGAAATGTTCATACTTCTTAATATTTTTAATATTTCTGTTACTTTTTCTTCTCCTCTCTGCGGCGCTTGGTCATCAGTCCTCCGATCCTTCCGGTCTCTTTGGACGACAAAGACTTCCAGCCTTCTGCCATTACCTGATCCAGAAGGCCCAGTTCCTCTGCGATCTCGTATTTCATTTTTTCTTCTTCCGTCAGCTCGTCTCGCTTGAGCGGACGTTCTTTCTTTCCTGCCATCAGCACCTGCCCCTTTCATTTTTTTATAAGTATTGACAGGTGCTGCGGCTTTTATACCTGTATCTATCTATCCCTGCTGTTCCGGCATGATAACCGCAGCGATAAAGTAAGCCAGTATTCCGCTTCCCGTGCAGGCAAACAAAACAAGAAGAAGCCGGATCACAGTAGGATCCACATTAAAATACTCCCCGATTCCGCCGCACACGCCGCAGATAATCCGATTATTTCTCGAACGATACAGCCTTTTAGTATCCATGGTGATGTCCCTCCTTCCATTCATGATGACTGGTTCCGTCAAAGTTTATGACTGCTGACCCGGCTCCGCAGTCGACCGAAATCGTCCGGCCGGCTCCATTGTCGATCTGGTGTGTCGCCCCAAGGCCTGAGAAGTCTTCCGCTCCGCACTGAACGTCTCCGACACCCACGTCGATGTCATAGTCGTAATCCCCTTCATTTCCTGCCGCGGTAAATTCCAGATCTCCGACCCCCACATCGATATCCAGCTTTCTGGAAATGCAGCCGCTTCCGGTAACACTTCCCACACCACACTGAAGCTGTGCTTCTGACGCCTGGACATCATAGAGCTGTGCCTCTCCTGTCCCGGCATCCACAGACATTTTTTCTGCACAGATGTTTTCCATATAAAGGCTGCCCATCCCCAGTTCCATGGACAGATCGTCCAGAACCATATCCTGTGGAATATAGATATAGATTGTTCCTATTCCCACATGGTTGGTTCTCCAAAGATGGTCCCTGGTAGTGATTTTTAATTCGTCTCCATCCATACTGGTCTGGAATCCCAGCACTTCACTGATTCCGTCTGTCTCTACCGTAACCTCTTCCACGTCCCCTGGAATAATTTCTACAGTCCCGGCATATACAAAGGCATCTATCTTCTTTACCCCCCTGTAAGTCTCTCTGATATCTTCTGCACGACTGACATCGTCCTCATCCGCAACAATACCGATTCCATGACCTACCCGGAGTCTGATCTTATCTGTCGTCACGCCGAGAGCCAGGCCGATCACGCAGAACAGAACGCCTGCTCCTGCAACGATCCCACATATCATCCAGAATATCTTCCATCCTTTTTTCATAACTTATCCCACCGCCTTTCTCTGAAACGGCCTTCTTAAGATCCATACAATTCCCCGGCAGATCCCCGGGATTGCCACGGCACAAAGCTTCACAGCCCCCACAAACGCTGCCACACCGATCACCGTAATAATCATACCGATGCCCATCAATGCAAATCCTACCGCCAGCTCCGGCACCACGCAGAGCAGGCCCGATATAAACAAGGCAATCCCTGTAATGGCGATTGCCGCGGCAGCAACTACAAGCGCCAGAAACAATGCAAACACACTGATGATCCCACACAAAACCAGGCACAAAATCCCGCCGCCAACCGGAAGGATGATGGGCAGTGCACACAGAACAATGGCAATAATCAGGATAATCTTAAGCGTCCGGTCAGATTTTGACGACGCCTGATTCCCTCCATTCTGTCCCGGCGGTGTCTGCTGATAGTTCTGTTCCTCCGGCTCCTTCATGGCAGGCATATTAGGTTTTTCTTCCTCCTCGCGGAATCCCGCCATATCTGCCTTAATCTTTTCGGCCACCTTCTTCGGACTCTCCAGCTCTTCGATCACCTGCTGTTCCTGATCTTCTCCGGCATCGTCAAAGTAGTCATTATAATACTGCATTGCATCTCTTCGCTCTTCTGCCGGAACATCCTGTAATAATGATGCAAGCTCTGTCATAAATTCAATCCGGTTCATTCGGATCCACCTCCCTCAAATAATTGGCTGATCTTTCTGGAATAGCTTTTCCACTCCTCCCGATACAGGTTCAGCTGCGCCATCCCCTGAGGCGTCACCTTATAATAACGCCGGTTCCTGCCGTCAAACTGCCGGTCATATACTTCCAGACAGCCGTCCTTTTGCAGCCTTCTCAATACGGGATACAATGTAGACTCGGATACATCGATGGCCTTCCGTACGTCCTGGGTGATCTTATAGCCGTATGTCCCCTCCTCCTCCCGGGATACAACAGCCAGCACGATCGCATCCAGAAGCGCCGCTCCGGTATTAAACACCATAGTCTCACTCCCTTGCTGGTTTATAATATTATTTTATTTTACAATATTATTTCTTTGACTATATTATATGTTGTATAATATAGTTTGTCAACAAATATTATCCATAAAATTGGGGACGGGGGATTTTCAGAAATCCCCCGTCCCCAATGAAATTGAAACTACACCTGTATTTCTTTTTTCATAGTAAAGGAATAAATGATTTTTTCTTTAACCTTTTTTCCGGTCATCTGTTCCAGAGCCCGGGCATAATACTGAAGCTGTGCATGATACTTTTCAGCCAGCTTCTGTGGCGAGAAGATCTGATCTGTTTTATAATCCAGTACCACCAGCTCTCCGTTTTCTTCAAAATAGGCGTCAATGATTCCCTGGACAAGAAGCATCTCTCCTTCCTGTTCCTCCGGATAGAGTTCCCTGGCATCGATTCCCAGGACGAAGGGCTGCTCTCTGTAGAGAAGCCCTTCCTTCGCCGCACGGCGCATTCGTCTGCCACATGGGCTTTCAAGGAACGCCATGAGATCTTCTGCCCGGATACACTCTGTCATTTCGGCCGTAATCCTGCCCTGTTTCTGATATACCTTGAGAGAATGTGCAACAGAGGCAAGGTCTGATACGGCCGCAAAATCCAGAAGCTCCATGGCCCTGTGATACGCCGTACCTCTGGACGCCCCTTTCAGAGTCTCTTCTTCCTGCAGAAACTTCGGAAGCAGCGGTACTACCTCCGGTTCCTCATAGACTTCTTCTCCAAGATCCCAGGCATCATCCTGGGCATTTTCCATAAGATAAGCCCGTTTTTTTAACTCAGATACCGTAAATTTCATCTTCTGCTGCCGGCTCCCTGCATAGGGATATTTATAAGGAAACTGTTCATCAATCACTGCTTTTGCATCTGCATCATATTCCTGCTCCAGATCACATTCCTCCAGCATTTTCCGAAGAATTCTTCCGGCAGTCTCTTCTTCTACCGCCTCTTCGGTAATCTCTTCCGGTCCCACGATCCTGATTTTTAATGGGGCATCTTCTCGACACCCTTCTGCCGCCGGAAGGATCCAGTCCCAGTATGTAACTGCCCTGCTTCTTCTGGTAAAAGAAAGCACTGACTCTCGTTCTCTCTTCCCATTCCCATAGCTTGCTATCTTTTTTTCTGCATCTGGAAGCGTACCGGTGATGATCAGTTTCTCCTTTGCGCGGGTCAGCGCCACATAAAGCACCCTCAGTTCTTCTCCCAGACTGTCCAGCATCTCTTCCTTCTGTATCACTTTTTTTACCAGACTGGGCATTTTCGTCCGTTCTTCCAGGCGCACCGCATCCAGACCGATCCCCATACCAGAATGCAGGGCCGCACTGCTCCTTGCATCCTGCATATTGAACCTTTTCCCCATGCCCGCCACAAAGACGACCGGAAACTCCAGCCCCTTACTTTTATGGATTGTCATGATCCGCACCGTATCCGACTGTTCGTCTTCGATACTGGCCTCTCCATAGTCTACATTATATTTCTGGAGCTGCTCCATATAGCGGACAAAATGAAACAGGCCCTTGTAGCTGGCCGATTCGAAGGTCCTGGCCTTTTCAATCAGCATTTCCAGATTTGCCCGCCTCTGCTCTCCGCCAGGCATGGCAGACATCGCATTTCCGATTCCGGTCTCATCCAGAATTTTAAGGAGCAATTCATGGATCGGTGTATATGGCACGATCTTACGAAAATTTCTGATCTGCTCCAGAACAGTCATCAGCTTTCTGCTGACAGTCTCTTCTGCCTCCTCCGTCTCAGGATATCTGCTGACAGCTTCATAGAACGGCACGTCTTTACTGACGCTGCGGATCTTTGCCAGCTCTTCTTCTGAAAATCCACCGATGGGAGACGTCAGCACAGCTGCCAGTGGGAGATCCTGATCAAAATTATCCAGCACCCTCAGGTAATCTAAAAGGATCCCGATCTCTCTGGCTTTAAAGTAACCTTCCTTGGTGCCTGCATGAGCCGGGATTCCCTCTCTCCCCAGCTCTTCCACAAACACATCCGCATATCCCTGGATGCTCCGGATCAGTATGACGATATCAGAGTATTTCACCGGACGAAGAAGGCCGCTTTCTTTGTCCATCACCTGTCCTTCTTCCATCAGTCGCCGGATTCTTCCCGCAATCAGGCGTGCCTCCAGTTTCCGCTCCATCCCTTTTGCCTCATCACCCCCAGCGTCCAGCACCAGAATCTCCGTATCTGCATCCGTCCCCTCTGGATATACAGCTCCCGGGTACAGAGCCGCCTGATCATCGTAGGCAACTCCTCCCAGATCCTCTGCCATGATCTGACGAAAAATCCGGTTGGCCCCGTCCAGTACCTCCGGACGGCTGCGGAAATTTTTATGAAGATCAATCCTCTGCGTCTTGCTGTCCTCCAGGTCATAGGTGTGGAATTTCTCCATAAAAAGCTCCGGCCGGGACAGACGGAAGCGATAGATGCTTTGCTTCACGTCGCCTACCATAAAAATATTATATCTGCCCTGGGACACGGAAGAAACACTGGTAAGAATGGTCTCCTGGATCAGATTGCTGTCCTGGTATTCATCGATCATGACCTCCCTGAACTGCTGCTGATATTCTTCTGCAATGGAAGAGGGGAAAAACTTTCCGTCCTTTTTCTCAGTCAGAATCTGAAGGGCATACTGCTCCATATCTGAAAAATCGATCAGATTCTGACTCTCTTTTGCCTCCTGATATTCAGAAGCAAAAGACTCCACAAGCTCTGTCAGGACCTGAACGAACGGTCTGCAGACCTTGAGGTCGCCAAGCATTTCTTCCAGATCCTGGTAATAGTACTGTTCTTTCAGATCCTGCAGAAGCTTTTTTACTTCATCACGTACTTCTTTTACATAGGCAGCTTTTTCCTCCGACACCTCTTTTTTCCGATTTGGCGCAAGTCTGGAGAATGTAAGAGCAGCCATTTTCTTTTGAAGTCCCTCATAAGTCCTGGCCTGTTTCATCTCCTCTACCAGCCGCATATCCTGACTGATATTTCCTTCATAGGCTGCGGGGCCGTCTTCTTCCATACATACATCCAGTGCTCTTGACAGCATTTCTTCCGCATCCTTCAGATACTGTTCCGTCCTCTCTTTTATCCGTGCCGCAAGAGAGCTTTCTTCAAATGCGGCAGCATCTTCCGCTTCATATGCCCGGACGCAGTCCCTGAGCCACCCGGACGCATCCGGATAGCTCCTGGAGAATTCATAGATCTTCAGAATCCACTCCTCCAGACGCCGGTCATTTCTGGATCCGCCATAGGCCGATACAAAGTCCAGAAATTCCCTGGAGCCTTCCTGATACTTTTCCTCCAGCATATCTCTTAGTACATCCTGTCTGAGAAGCTTTAATTCTCCTTCCTCTCCTACGCGAAACCCTGGATCCAGCGTGGTGGCATGAAAATGATCGCGGATCACCGACAGGCAGAAGCTGTGGATTGTTGTAATCTGTGCATTATGGATCAAAGTCGCCTGCTGTCTTAAATGTTCACTGTCCGGATCCTCCTCCAGCTTTTTTTCGATGGCATTGCGAATCCTTTCCTTCATCTCTGCCGCAGCCGCCTCCGTAAAAGTTACGATCAGCAGTTCATCCACAGACACCGGATCTTCGTCTCTGGTCAACATCGTAATGATCCTTTCTACCAGGACCGCAGTCTTCCCAGAACCGGCCGCCGCGGATACCAGAATATTCCGGTCCCGAAGACGGATGACCTTTTGTTGTTCCTCTGTCCAGGAAACTCCCATAACTTACAATTCTCCTTTCATCGCTCCGATTGCCTCCTCCAGGCTCATTTTTCTGATTTCCCGGTATTCATAGCCCGGCAATTTCGTATCAAATCCACAGATGTTCCGATACCGGCAGTAATCGCATCCCGTCTCCTGTCCCTTCCGGTACGGTCTGGGGCTTACCTCTCCTGTCATGATCTCTTCGTGGACAGTCTGTACCTTCTGCACGGCATGCTTCATCATGATTTCAAATTCTTCTTCCGACACGGCCTTTGAAGCCCTGGAAAGGCTTCCGTTTTTATTATATTTCACCGGAGCCGCCAGAGACTCTCCCTCTCGTTTATGGTCCAGGTGCTCCAGCACCTCGTCTTTACAGTTAATCACCCCGTCTGGTTTCAGTTCCTTCAGGATCTGATCCTGGACGTCTGTGTCTTCCTCCGGCTTTTCTACCAGCGGATCCTCAATCCGGTAATAAAATACCCCGGCCGGGATCACCTCCTGTCCCGGATACTGCTTTTTCGCCATCTCCACCGCCGCATCCAGATATACCATCAGCTGCAGCTGAAGTCCATGATACAGGGCCACCACATCAAAGGCTTTTTTCCCGGTCTTGTAATCCACAACTTTAATATAGACCTTATCTTCATCCACACAGGTATCGACACGGTCAATCTTTCCACCCCGGAACCTGAGTTCATACGCCGATGGGCGGAAGTCCCCTGCAGCCAGCTGGCGAGTCAGCGCCCAGACAGTGCGCTCCAGCATCTTTTTCATTCGTACGATCATGTATTCATTGCGCGCACTGCTGTACAAAACACTGTTCCCATAGTCAGCGACCGCCGTTTCTACACTTTCGTCGATATAATCCTTACGCTCTTCTTCCGAGAGTTCAGTCCAGTCCTTTCTCTCCTTTGCCACCTTCCCGGAAAAATGCTCCAATGCCGTATGACAGATATTTCCCAGATCTACCGCCTGAAAATCATATTCCTGTCGTTCCCGGAGCCGCAGCCCATAGGTCAGGAAGTGGAAAAATGCGCAGGCCGAAAACCTTTCAATCCTGGTAATACTGTCCTCAAACTTTTCTCCGTACAGACGCTTCGCCGTCTTCTCGGTCAGTGAGTCTTCCGGGCGCTGATAAAATCCTGCTTCCAGCAGCCTGCCGATTTCCTTTTGAAAATCCTTATCCCTTCGATAACAGCGGTACAATTCCATCCAGCTTCCGGATACTCCGGCGCGGATCTTCTGCAGTCCGCTGATCCACTCTTCTATCCCAAGCTCCTTTGTCCATTCCTTTTCCACAAATGTTCTTGCTTCCTCATCCTGTACCTGGATATCCGGAAACATTTTTCGTATCTCCTGGATGAGATAAGAAGGGCGCAGGCTCTTTCCTTCCGAAGACACACGGCTGTAGAAGATTTCCAGGCGCTTTGAGGGCTTCGTCAGATTCAGATACAGATAAAACTTCTGCTCATATGCCTTTTCCTTTCCACCTGGGGATAAAGCCAGCCGCTCCTTTGTGAACCGGTCTCTGTCGCGTTCGGACAAAAGGCCTGTCCGCAGAAGGCTGCCCGGCAGATATACATCGTTTGCCCCCACAAAAAGCAAGGCTTTAATATCTTTGAGACGGGTCCGTTCCATATCGCCTGCCACCACCTGATCCGGGCTTGGCGGGATCACTCCCACCCTGGCTTCTTCCAGGCCGGCGTCCAGAAGCTTTCCATATTCCTTCAGGCTGACCGGCTCGTCTCCTAACAGCTCCACAAATTTATCAAACAGATCGATCACGATACGGTAGACCTGGGCATACTCTCTGGCCAGCGCCTGCTCCCCTCTTTCCTGGAACTCTTCTTCCTGCGCCTTTAATCTGACCTGCAGATTCTCCTGCACCATAAACTCATAGACAGCCATAGTAATATCCCGGACCGTTTTTTTGCGCTGCTTCAGTATATACATCAGTCCGTCTACTTTTTCTACCATCCGGACCCGGCAGTGATTGAATTTCTCAAGGTCTTCTTCCGTAGTCGTCTTAAGCCTTCTGATCCATCGCTCCTGCCAACGTTTGTATCCTTTTATCCCCAGACCGATCACATAATTTTCCAACGCATCCGTCTCTGCCGCCGTAAATCCTGACAGATCCGTCCGCAGAAAACGAAAGACACTTTCAATGGTAAAATTCTGCTCTGCCATATTTAAAAGGCTTCGGATATATTCCACAAAGGGATTTAACAGGATGCTCTTTTTCTGATCCAGAAACACCGGGATCTCGTACAGATCGAAGGCCCGTTTCAGATAATCTCCATAGGCATTCATATCGCTGACGATCACGCCGATCTCCCGGTAACGATAATGTTCTTTTCTCACCAGAGCCCGTATCCTGCCTGCCGCCGCCATCGCCTCTTCTCTGGGATTCCTGGCCACATGGAGACTCACCGCCTTCTGTTCTCCCTGATAGGTACTCTTTCCGGCGGAATCTTTCTTGTAATAGCGGAACAGATTTCTCTCCAGAAATGCCATGGGCGGATTATCCCGGAAACGGCGTACCGGCATATCAAACAGCCGTATCGGATCTAAGATCTGGATTCCGGCCTGCTTTGCCAGTTCTGTCAGGGTGGAAGTCATATGTTTACTCAGTGCAAAGAGCTGATAGGGATGCCGGTAAGTAAACGGGTCCTCCCTCTCATCTATGGTCACCGTCACGCAGACCTTCCGGCAGGTTTTTAAAAGTTCCAGCAGCAGGCGGTTCTGAACCGGCGTAAATCCGGTGAACCCGTCCAGGACAACGGTACTGTTCTTAAGCATTTCTGAATTTGGCACCTCACGGCTTAATACATCCAACAGCTCTTCCTTAGTGATATAACGGCTTTCCAGATACTCCTGAAATCCCTGATACAGAATCTTAAGGTCGCCAAGCTTATAATAAAGCCTGGAGCTTTCTCCTGCCGATTCCATCACCTTTTCAATCTCTTCTTCACCGATATCGTACTGGGTAAACTCAGAAATAACAGACTTTACTTCACTGATATAGCCCAGCTTTTTCATGTTTCCCTTCAGGATACGGAGCTTATCTTCATAATCTCCGGCAATCTTGCGCAGGATCAGGTTCTTTCCCTCATCGTCCAGCACCGGCAGGTTTCCTCCACCGGTCTCTTCAAACACACGGTATGCCATTCTCCCGAAGCTTAAGACGTCAATATTCATGATCCCGCGGCGAGGATGCATGCTCACCAGATCCTTCTGGGTCTGCATAGTGAACTGCTCCGGCACCAGCACCAGAAATTTCTGTTCCGGATGCTCCATAGATTCCCGGATCACGCTTTGATACAGTTCATAAGATTTTCCAGAGCCTGATGGCCCGAAGATGAATTGTAATGCCATAATTCCTCCCGATGTCAAAAGAATTCTTGTTTCATTCTATCACGATATTTTTCAACCCACAATGTACTTTAAAAAAGAAAGATGCCGCCGAGCCGGTTTCTCTCACCTTTGCCCTGGCAGCATCTTCTGTTATTTTTCATTTTATGCATTCCGCAGTTTTTCGGTAAATTCATTGCTAAGCGTAAGCTTTGCAACGTAGAATACGTCTCCCGTCATATAGACATTCCAGTCATCCTCGATCTCTACCTGCAGGTCTCCGCCGGGCATGTGGACGATAACCTTGCTATTGGTCATACCAAGCTTATAGGCCACGCCCGCCGCCGCACAGGCCCCGGTTCCAGAAGCCAGCGTATATCCGGCGCCTCTCTCATAAATCTCAATCGCCACATGTTCTTTGTCGATCACCTTCATGATCTGGGTATTGATCCGGTTCGGGAAATACCTGGCAATCTCTGCATAGTCTCCGATCTTGCAAACCAGAGGCTTCGAAATCTCACGCATCGGGATCACGCAGTGCGGATTCCCGATAGACACACAGGTAACCGGATAAAGGGTGCGGCCAAACACCATATCCTCATTGATTACCTCCCGTCGTTCCCCTGTCACCGGGATGTCATCGCTCCAGAAGGAAAGCTTCCCCATGGATACTCTTAACCGGCTGCCGTCCTCATTTAAAAACGCCACTTCCACCGGGCCGTTTCCCGTATACAACGTAAAATGCTTTTTCTGCACATAACTTGCATCCTTCAGATACTTGGCAAAAATCCGGACTCCGTTTCCACTGGTCTCCGACTCACTTCCATCCGGATTCCACACCTTTACATACATGCCGTCTTCCTTCAGAACCGGTCCCTCCAGCACACCATCCGATCCAAGGCCCTCATTCCGGTCACAGATCAGCTTCACATTCTCCGGCGTCAGCTCCAGCTCATTCTTGTTCGGATCAAACACCACATAATCATTCCCAAGTCCATGATACCTCTGTAAAACAACCTTCATAACATAACCTCCGAAAATTACGGTTTTTCACCTTCTTTTCTTATCATAACAGGCATTATTTCCCAATACAAGGTCAAATCCTGCCATGTATCTTGCAAATCCTGCCCTTTCATGGTAAATTGGGGACGTACCCCAACTGCAAAGGGGTACGTCCCCAATCGGAGGTTTTATGGAAAATTATACAAAAAAAGGCTACCTCAACAGTGAGTTCCGGCTGTTTCATCTGACGGACCGGGAAACGAAAGAGGTCGCCTATCATTATCATGATTTTGACAAGATTACGATTGTTATTAAGGGTAAGGTCAGTTATATGATCGAGGGAAAGTCGTATGAGCTGCAGCCGTATGATATCGTGCTGGTACGCCACAATGATATTCACCGGCTCTCGGTGGATAATTCGGAGGTGTATGAGCGGATCATTGTCTATATCTCGCCGAATTTTATGGATGCGTATCAGACGGATTCTTATGACCTGAGCTACTGCTTCCACAAGGCCGAGCTGGAGCATTCGAATGTGCTGCGGATCCCTTCGCTGGAGAAAAGTTCTCTGTTTCGTTCGATTACCCGGCTGGAACATTCTTTTTCGGATGATGGCTATGCAGCGGATCTCTACCGCCAGGTGTTGTTTCTGGAGTTCATGATCCATTTAAACCGGGCCGCCCGGAAAAACCGGCTGGAATTCATAGACACCCAGGACTACAACCCAAAGATTCAGGATATTCTCAGATACGTGAACGGTCATCTTGCTGACGATCTATCGATTGATACGCTTTCTGGAAAATTTTATATCAGCAAATATTATATGATGAGACTATTCAAGCAGGAAACCGGCTGTACACTGGGTCAGTATATTACCCAGAAGCGGCTCCTGCTTGCAAAGGAACTGATCTTATCCGGCGTGCCGGGCACGCAGGCCTGTTTCGATTGTGGATTCCGGGATTATTCTACTTTTTCCCGGGCTTATAAAAAGCAGTTTCAGGAATCTCCTAGGGAAACCTTTACATTTTCATAGATTTCCACCGGTACATAGGCCTGTACATAGATACCATCTTCCCGGTATTCCTCAGACTGCAGTTCTCCAAACTTACGGATCAGCTGGAGCTTGGACACCTCCTGATAAGAATAAAGATTCTCAATATAAATCTTTTTCTGCCGGAGGACTGCCTCAATCGTCTGAAGCAGTTCTTCTATCCCTTCTCCCGTCCTGGCCGAGATCCTCACCGTATAATCTGCCCGGAAGTCCCTGGCCATCTGCTCGCATCCCGGTTTGTCCTGCTTGTTAAATATGGTGATCACCGGTTTATCTGTGACCTCCAGGTTCTGCAGCGTCTCATATACCGTATACATCTGCTGGTCCATCTGCTCGCTGGAGGCATCTACTACATGAAGGATCAGATCTGCATATCTTGCTTCTTCCAGTGTACTTCTGAATGCATCAATGAGATGGTGGGGCAGCTTTCTGATAAATCCCACCGTATCTGTCAGGAGAATTTCCTGTCCGCTTGGCAGCTTTCTCTCCCTGGTTGTCGGATCCAGCGTGGCAAACAGCTTATCTTCCGCCAGGATCTGTGCCCCGGTCAGAGTATTGAGAAGCGTAGACTTTCCGGCATTTGTATACCCCACGATCGCTGCCACCGGAATATGACTTCTGCTGCGCTGCTCCCTCGTCACCTCACGGTGCCGCTTTACATCCTTTAACTCCCGGTTCAGCTGCGCAATCCGGCTCTTGATCAGACGCCGGTCAATCTCCAGCTTCTTTTCTCCCGGCCCCCTGGTACCAATCCCGCCGCCCAGCCGCGAAAGAGATGTACCAAACCCGGTCAGTCTGGTCTGCCGGTACTTCAGCTGTGCAAGCTCCACCTGGATTTTCCCTTCACTGGTGGAGGCCCTGCCCGCAAAAATATCCAGAATGATCAGCGTCCGGTCCATGACCTTTGTATCCAGTTCATCCTGCAGATTTTTCATCTGAACGGGAGAAAGCTCGTCATCACAAACAATACCTGTTGCGTCTGACTCCCACAACAGGTCCTTAATCTCTTCTATCTTTCCTTTTCCCACATACGTTGCCGGGTGCACCTGCTCCCGGCTCTGGATCACGATCCCCGCCGTCTCTGCTCCGGCGGTGGATACCAGATCCTTCAGCTCATCCAGTGATCTTCTGGCCTCGTCCTGGTCTGTCAGGCTGACGCCCACCAGGATCACCCGTTCTTTTTCCTTCTCCAAATCAATCATGATCTCGTCTCCAGAAAAGTCATCTCTTTCTGCGCGGCCTCATCATCCGGATATTCCTCCAGATATTCCTCCAGCTTAGCCCTGGCGCTTTCCCAGTCTTCCATCTGCTCATAAGCCGCGATCACATTAAACTTCATTTCCTGTACTAACTCGTCACTGCTATCCTCCTGGCTGATTCCAAGGTTGAAATAATTCAGCGCCGAAGACGCATCGTCCAGTTTCAGCGCACAGCATCCGATAAAATTATAAATCGTCCCCGTCTTCTTGGCACCATTGTCCAGTGCATTCATGAACGCTTCCCTGGCTCCTTCATAGTCTTCCTGTTCCCACTTTGCAATGCCGATTCCACGGTAGGCATCTCCCGGATTATCATCCTTGTCCACCGCCTTCTGAAACTCTTCAATTGCCTGATCATACTTTTCTTCCTGAAGATATTCCAGCCCCTTTTCCGAAGCCGAAGAACATCCCGTAACAAAAATGGCCGCCAGCATCACAGCCATGATTACAGCTTTCATTCTCATACTGCTACATCCTTTAATACTTTTTATACCTGATACCTGACTACCCACACAGCATTTACAATGACAACGAACATCACTCCTACTTCTGCAAGAATCGCTTCCCACATGCCAAAATAGCCCACCGCCGCAAGAATCAGGATCAGCACCTTTACCACAAGTGCAAACGTGATATTCTGATTGACAACTCTTAACGTCTCTTTTGCGATCTTAATGGCATCCACGATCCTTGGCAGCTCATCCTCCATCAGGATAATGTCTGCCGCTTCAATAGCTGCCGCCGAGCCCAGAGCTCCCATGGCAATTCCCACATCCGCTCTTGCCAGTACCGGCGCATCATTGATCCCGTCACCAACACACACCAGCCGCTCGCCGCCGTCCTGCAGGCTCATAAAATCCTCCAGCTGTTCCAGCTTATCTTCCGGCATCAGATTGGTATAAGCATAATCCATTTTCAGCTCTTTTGCAACCTCTCTGCTGGCGCTCTCCGTGTCACCGGTCAGCATCACCAGCACGGCCCTGCATTTTTCTCTCAGATACTGGAGCGTATCCTTCGCATCCGCTTTCACCCGGTCTGCGATCAGGATATACCCGGCATACTTATCGCCCACAGCTACATATACCGGAGTTCCTGCACGCTTCACTTCGTCACAGACTATATTCTGCCGCTCCATCAGCCTTTTATTACCTATATAGATACGATTTCCCTCAAATGTTGCATTGACTCCGAACCCCGGAATCTCTCTCATCCGGTATACCTTCGTCTCCTGAATTTCTCCCTGGTAAGCTTCCTTCAATGACTGGGCAATGGGATGGTTTGAGTGACATTCCACATGGGCTGCGATCCGAAGCAGCTCCTGGTCTGTCATTCCGACCGGCTTTACCTCTGCCACATGGAAGACTCCCTCTGTCAGTGTCCCCGTTTTATCAAAAATAAATGTATCTGCCTTTGCCAGATCTTCCAGATAGTTGCCGCCTTTTACCACGATCCCGTGACGCGCCGCAGATGCGATCCCGCCAAGGAACGCAATTGGCACTGACATGACAAGTCCCGTTGGGCACGCAATGATCAGGAAAATCAGCCCACGGTAAATCCAGGTACTCCAGTTTCCATAGGAGAAGGTAAGCGGCGGATAAATCATCACGGCCAGTGAACAGATCAGCATAACAGGTACATAGGCCCTGGAAAACCGCGTGACAAAGTTCTCACTTCCCGCCTTCTGGTTCTGTGCGTCCTCCACCATCTCCATGATCCGCGAAACCGTAGAATCACTGTAAAGCGCAGTAACCTTTGCTTCGATCACACCGCTTAAATTGATACACCCGCTGAAAATCCGGTCCCCCGGCCACGCCGCCTGCGGAACCGCCTCACCCGTCAGCGCCTTGGTATCGATGCTGGTCGTCCCGGACGTCACGATTGCATCCACCGGGATTCTCTCCCCCGGACGAATCACAATCGTATGCCCGATCTTAAGTGCCGAAGGATCCACTTTAAATTCCTTCCCCCGTACTTTTCTGGTGGCATATTCCGGACGGATATTGATCAGACTCTCAATCGAACGCTTGGCGTTGTCGGTTGTATAAGTCTCAAACATCATTCCTAATTCAAACAAAAGCATGACCAGAACACCTTCGGCATACCGCCCTATGCCGAAAGCTCCGATGGTGGCAAGGATCATCAGCGTATACTCTGTCAGAAACTTCTTCTGCATCAGATTTTCTTCCAGCTTTTTAAAAGCGTCAAATCCTATCAACAGATATGCAGCTAAAAACCATATAAACCTGACCATATCCGGGAGCATGTAATGCGCAGTCACGCCGGCCGCACACAGATAAACCACAACTCCCGCCCCATAGATCAGACCTCTTATCTTTAATTCCCTAGTCATACTTCGATTCCTTTTTCATAACTATACATATTTATTCAGAAATATGCTCCATCCCCTGGCTGATGATCGACTGGATATGGCCGTCGGCCAGCGAATAAAACACCGTCTTTCCCTCTCTGCGGTTCTTCACCAGCTTCATCTGCTTTAACAGCCGCAGCTGATGCGAGATCGCCGACTGCGTCATCCCCAGCACTTCTGCAAGATCACACACACACATTTCCGTCTCCAGAAGCACGCACAGCATCTTAACTCTGGTGGCATCTGCAAAAACCTTATAAAAATCCGCCAGTTCTTCTAAGGTCTGCTCCTTCGGCATCTTTTCCCTGGCAGTCTGAACAGCCGCTTCATGGATGTAAGTCACGTCACAGCATTCTACTTCCTGCTTTTTCATCAGTCTCACCCTTTCAAATGAACAGTTGCTCATTTAATAATTATGCCAAATGGTGCATGTGATTGCAACCATTTGGCATAAAATGAAACGAAAATTAATACTTTTGTAACGATTCTACTCAATCTGCCAGTCAATGGGCTCCACCCCATGGGCTTCCAGAAATGCATTGGTCTGGCTGAAGGGCCTGCTGCCGAAAAAACCGCGGTAAGCTGACAGCGGGCTTGGATGGGGCGCTTTTAAGATCAAGTGGTTGGGATTATTCAACATCCGGGCCTTTCTTTGTGCCGGGCTGCCCCATAAAATAAACACGATCGGGCGATCCTGCGTATTCAGCGCCCGGATCGCGGCGTCTGTGAACTCCTCCCATCCGATATCCCGGTGGGAATTCGCCTGGTGCGCCCGCACGGTAAGCACGGTGTTCAGCATCAGCACTCCCTGCTCGGCCCATTTTGTCAGGCATCCGTGATTTGGTATCGTACATCCCAGGTCATCGTGCAGCTCCTGATAGATATTCACCAGCGAAGGCGGTATCTCCACGCCTTTCTTCACAGAAAAGCAAAGGCCGTGGGCCTGCCCCACATTATGATAGGGATCCTGCCCCAGGATCACTGCCTTCACCTTATGAAGAGGCGTCAGATGAAATGCATTAAAAATATCATCTGCCGGCGGGAAAATCTGTCTTGTCCGATACTCTTGATTTACTGTCTCAAACAACTTTTTATAATATGGCTTCTTAAATTCCTCTTTCAGAGCATCCAGCCAGTCATTATTGATCGCTCCCATGCTTTTCCTCCTTACAGCCTCACCGGCACTCCTCTGTCCCGAAGATATTGTTTTACTTCCCGGATCTCCAGTTCCTTATAGTGAAACAGTGACGCCGCAAGCGCTGCATCTGCCTTTCCTTCTGTCAGGGCATCATAAAAATGCTCCAGTGTCCCGGCGCCTCCGGAAGCAATCACCGGAATATTTACCGTCTCTGCGATCGCTTTCGTCAGTTCCAGGTCATATCCGGCCTTTGTCCCATCACAGTCCATGCTAGTCAGAAGGATTTCTCCTGCACCCAGCTTTTCTACCTTCGCCGCCCATTCCACTGCGTCAATCCCTACATCGATCCTTCCGCCGTTCTTATAGATATTCCACCCGGAGCCGTCCGCGCGTCTCCTTGCGTCAATCGCAACCACCACGCATTGGCTGCCGAATTTGTCTGCCGCCTCCGAGATCAGTTCCGGTGTGTTGATCGCCGATGAATTGATTGAAATCTTGTCTGCGCCCTCCCTGAGCAATGTCCGAAAATCTTCCACCGTACGGATCCCTCCGCCAACGGTAAACGGAATGAACACACATTTTGCGACTTCGCGCACGAGATCGACCACAGTTTCACGGGCATCCGAGGATGCGGTA